>SXXH01000237.1 GCA_005789645.1 Planctomycetia bacterium | reverse complement strand
GGTCGTGCACGAGGCGTTGCTGACGATCTTGTGCTCCGGCTTGAGCGTCGCGTCGTTGACGCCGAGGACGATCGTGGCGTCGATCGCGTCCTTGGCCGGAACCGTCAGCAGCACCTTCTTGGCGCCCGCCACGAGGTGCTTTTCGCAACCCTCGCGCGAGGTGAACACGCCGGTCGACTCGACCACGATGTCGATGCCGTTGGCGGCGTGCGGGAGCTGCGCCGGATCCTTGACCGCCGTCACCGGGATCTTCCTGCCGTTCACGACCAGCGCGTCGCCGTCGGCCTTGACCTCGCCCTCGAAGCGGCCATGTACCGAGTCGTACTTCAGCAAGTACGCCAGCGTCTTGGCGTCGGTCAGGTCGTTGATGGACACGACCTCCAATCCCGGGCGGGAGCAGGCGATGCGGAAGACATTGCGGCCGATGCGGCCGAAGCCTTTGATGGCGATCTTGGTTGCCATGGGCAGTGCGAGGGACTGTGCTTGCGGGGTGGGTGCGGTTCGGGCGGGGCCCGCGGCCTTCGAGCCCGTCCGAGGCCCGCCAGGCGACCACGCGGGACGCCTGCAGCCCTGAGGACGGCCGCCAGCTTGCCGCGGACTCCCAGCGGGGCTCCGAAGACATCTTTTTGGCGGTTCGAAGGGCGCAAAGTAGCGCGCTCGGCCGATTGCTTCAACGCACCGACGGACTGCCCCCCCGAGGCGCTATCCTCACCCGTCCTTCCCCATGTACCAGATCCCCCGCGCCGACCCCTTCCCCCCGCAGCGCTGGGCGGCCTTGGCACGGGGCGCGTTGTTGAGCCCCGAGGAGCCCTTGGTGGTCGCCCTTTCGGGGGGCGTGGGTTCTTCCGCGCTCTTGGCGCTGACCGCGTTGGCGCGGCCCAAGCCGAGCGTGATCGCCGTGCATGTGCGCACCAGCTCCGAGGCGACCGACTGCGTCCAGCGGCTCGCGGCCGAGTTGGCCGTGCCTTTGACCATGCTCCCTTCCGCCAGCGACCCGCTCGGCTCCGTGGCGCGCTGGACGCGTGCGCAGGCGCGTTCGCTCGTGCTCGCGGGCGATTGCCGCCTCGTCGGCACGGTCGAGCGCCGCCCCAGCACGCCTATCGCCGCCGCGCGCGAGCACCTCGAGGGCAGCGCCATCGCCCGCCCGCTGCGTTCGCTGCCGCGGGGCGAACTGGCCGCGGCATTGCGACTCGTCGCGCTGCCCTTCGTCGACGAACTCGACGCGGCCGCGTTGCGCATCGTCGCCGACGGCGTGCAAGCGACCTTGGTCGGTGGCCGCGAGATCCTGCGGCTCGATGGACAACTGTCCCAGGCGACCGCGGCGCTCGTCTGGGATCCACCTGTGCACTGCGCCGCGCGTCGTGGCGTGGCCGATGCGTTCGTGGGCGGCTGCATCGATCGCGGCGCGCTGATGGCGCTGCCGCGCGCTCTGCGCCGTCGCGCCTTGTGGCGCCTGCTGCACGAGGCCTTGGGACGCGAGCTGTCTCCCAACCAGGTCGAGTCCGCGCTCGAGTTGCTGTCGCGCGGTCGCACCGGCCGCCTCGCCATCGAGCCTGGCTTCGTGCTGGTCCTGCGCGCCGATCGCCTGCACCTCGAGCCTCTCTCCGCGCGGCGCGGTCACGACCCGCGGCAACTGCTGCTGCCCTTCGACTCGGCCCTGCCGGCGAGCCTGGGAGCCCCGCTCGGCCTGCCCGGCGAAGTCCAACTCGACGACGGTCGCAGCATCCGCGCCAGCTTGCTCGAGCTCGCCGCCGCCTGTGCGCCACTGGCGCGCCAGTTGTCGGTCGAGCTCGACGCCAGCCGCTTGCCCGACCGCTTGTCGGTGCGCTTCCCGCGGACCGGCGATCGCTTCCATCCGCTGGGCTGGCCGCAAGAGGCCTCCCTGGCGAGCTTCCTCGCGGCGTCCGGCGTGCCGCGCGAAGGACGCGCGCGCGTGCCGATCGTGCTGGCCGAGGAGCGCGTGGTGTGGGTGGCAGGGCTGCGTCCCGCCGAATCGGTGCGCGTCGCCTCCGGCACGCGTCGTCGCGTGCGACTCGACCTCGTGCACCCGCTGCTCTCGGAAGAGGGCTCGACGGCCGCGCGCCGGTGACCGAGCGGCCACGCCGTAGTACCTTGGACAGCCTGCCGGTCCGCATGCAACCTCGACTCGAGCCCGCAGTCCTCGCGTGCTTGGAGCGCAACCTGCGCCAAGTGCGGGAGCGCATCGCGCTCTGCGCGCGCGCTGCCGGGCGCGAGCCCGACGCGGTGGAGCTGGTGGCGGTGACGAAGACCGTCGGCGTGGCGACCTGCCGCGCCTTGGTCGAGCTTGGAGTGCGCGCACTCGGCGAGAATCGCGCCGAGACGCTGGCCGACAAGCAGGCCGCGTTGGCCGACTGCGCTCCGGCGCCGAGCTGGCACTACATCGGCCACCTGCAACGCAACAAGGCGCGTCGCGTGCTGCAATCCGCGGCCGTGGTGCACTCGCTCGACTCGTTGCGCCTGCTCGAGGCCGTCGAGCGCATCTGCGCGGAAGAACGCCTGCCGCGCCGCGGGTACCTGCAGGTGAAGCTCTGGCCGGAGGACTCCAAGGGCGGGGCCGACCCAGCGGAGCTCGAGCAGCTGCTCGACGCCGCGGCGCGCTGCAGCTGGCTCTCGCTCGAGGGTTTCATGGCGATGGCGCCGCACATGGAAGACGAGCACGCCGCGCGCCGAGCGGCGAGCGAGGTCTTCGAGCGCTGCGCCGAGCTCGGCCGGCTGCACGACGCGCGCTTCCCGGGCGGTTGCCGGTTGTCCATGGGCATGAGCGGGGACTACGATCTCGCCATCGCCGCCGGCGCGCACGTCGTGCGCGTGGGCAGCGCCCTGTACGAAGGACTCCCCCACTCGGCGAATCCCGCCACAGGGCTCCCGAGTGCGGGGCTCGGCGCGCATGAAGCGCGCGAGGGCGGCGTGGACGGAAGGTTGGCAAGCGGAAGCGAGGACGCGACTTGAGCGCAAGATTGGTGCTGGACATCCACGGAGCGGGGCTCCCCCCCACTCCGCTGCCCGAGCACGGCGCCCTGGTGGTCGGCTCCGACGCGCGGCGCGCGCAGTTCGTGCTCGCCGCCCCCGGCGTCGATCCCGTGCACTGCGCCTTCGTGCGCGCCAAGGACGGACGCTGGGCCGTCAAGGACCTAGGCTCGGCCGGTGGCACGCACCTCAACGGCCAGCGCGTCGCGGCCGCGGCCATCAAGCACGGCGACAAGGTGCGCCTCGCCGGCGTGGAGCTCGTGGTGCGCGATCCGGAGCAAAAGGACCTCGCGCCGGCGGTCGAGCAGCGCAAGGACGAAGGTCGGAAGCCCGAACACGCCGTCATCGAGCTGGAGGAGATCTCGTTGGAGGAACCGCCGCGCGCGACGGCCGGTGCGGCACCTGCCGCCTCGGCGGCTGCCACGGGCGCGCCCAAGGTGCGCGGCTTCCGCCTCGAGAAGCAAATCGGCAAGGGCGGCATGGGCGTCGTCTGGCTCGCCGTGCAGGAGAACCTCGACCGCAAGGTGGCGCTCAAGCTGCTCGCATCGAAGCACGCCTCCGACGCCAAGTTCGTCGCCCAGTTCCAACGCGAGGCGCGCGCCGCCGCGGCGTTGAACCATCCCAATGTGGTCACGGTCTACGACGTCGGCGAAGACTCGGGCGTGCACTACCTCTCGATGGAGTACATGGAGCGCGGCACGCTCGAGGACCGCATCGCTGGAGGACGCGCGCTGTCCTCCGAGGAAGTGCTGTCCATCCTGCTCGACGCCACGGCTGGACTCGTCTACGCCGAGCAGCGCGGCATCGTGCACCGGGACATCAAGCCGGCGAACTTGATGCAGAACCACGTCGGCCAGACGAAGATCGCCGACCTGGGCCTCGCGACGCACGCGGAAGACGAAGAACCGCCGGCTGGCGAGAAGAAGGTCTTCGGCACGCCGCACTTCATGTCGCCCGAGCAGATCCGCGGCGAGCGGCTCGACGCGCGCAGCGACTTGTGGTCCCTCGGGGCCACGGGCTACCGGCTGCTCTCGGGTCGCACGCCTTTCGAAGGACGCGACACCAAGGAGATCGTGCGCGCGGTCCTGACCAGCGACCCGCGTCCGCTGCGCGAAACCGCGCCGAGCGCCGATGCGCGACTCGTGGCGCTGGTCGAATCGTTGCTGCAGCGCGATCCCGCCAAGCGTCCGACGAGCGCCGCCCAACTGCTCGCGAAGCTCGACCAATTGTCCAGCGCGCCCGTCGCGCGCGCCGCAGGTGCCAGCCTGCCGACGCAGGCCCAGCCCAGCGGCGAGAGCGCGCCGGCGGCACGCCCCTCCTCCAGCGCCGGCCCGCTGGTCGCGCTGCTGCTGGTCGCCGGCTCGGGCGCCACCGCGTGGTTCACCAAGGACAAGTGGTTGCCGCTGCTCGAGACGGCATCGAGCGGCGAGAGCACGACGGACCGGGACGCGAACGACGCATCGAAGCGTTCGGACGGGTCCCAAGTCGCGCAGTCCGGACAGGCCGCGCAAGCAGCGCGCAGCGAGCAGTCCGCGGCGAGCGGCGAGTCCAGCCAGGGTCGCCAAGGCGAAGCGCGGTCCGCCGCGCGCGGCCCCGCCGACAAGGACGACAAGGACCTGCAGATCTTCGAGCAAGAAGCGAAGATCGCCACGCTGACCCTCGATGGTCAAAAGGATTTGACGCCCGCCCAGCGCCGGGCCAAGTTGCAGGAACTGGCGACCAAGTACGCCGGCACGACCTCCGCGGCGGAGGCGCAGCGCAAGGCCGACGAACTCGGCGCGGCCCTCGACGCCGCCAGTTCCGCCAAGGCCGAGCGCGCCACGCGCATCGAGGCCGTCGTGGCGAAGCTGCGCGCCGCCTGCGACTTCGACTCGCCCACGCCGCAGCCAGCGCGCTCGCTGCTCGCCATGCGCCTCGTCGAGGGCGCCGCCGAGCTGAAGGACGATCCCGACTTCGTTGCGCGCCGGCGCGACCTGGAGCTGGCGCTCCTGCACAAGGCGCGCGACTGGGGCTCGGCCGTGCTCGAGGAGGTCGGGCGCCTCAAGGACAAGGGCCGCTTCGAGGAAGCCGAGGCGCGCCTCAAGCAGGCCGTCGAAGTCTTCGAGCTGCCCACCTACGGGCCGGACGATTCGCCCGCCGGCTACAACGACATGCAGGTCGTCGGCCGCCGCCTGCGCGAGCAGTTGGTGAACTGGACCGCGGTGAAGTCGCAGTTCGTCCAACGCCAGAGCGTCGAGGATCGACGCGTGCTGGCGCGCGAGTTGGGCGGGGCGCGCGGACTCGAAGAGGACCTGGCCGCGTTCGACTTCGCCGCCGCCATCGCGCGCGTCGAGGCGGCGCAATCGAAGCTGGGATCCGCCGCGTCGCGCGCGGCCACCGACGCCATCAAGGCCCAGTTCGCCGCCGCGCGCGATGGACTGGCCTTCCTCGGGGCGAACCACGCCGCGTGGAAGCGCCGAGGCGTCGTCGACCCGCGCGAGCGCAAGAGCGCGAACAAGGAGTCGATCGGCGCCGACGCGCAAGGCGTGCTGGTCGAGGGAGCCGCCGGTCCCGACCGCATTCCGTGGTCCGCGTACGGCAAGACGGCGCGCGACCTGCACAAGCTGCTCAACGAACGCTTGAACCGCGCCTTCAAGCCCGACGAGCAGATCATGCTCGCCGCCGCGCTGCGCATGGCCGCGCTCAACGAGACGCTGGACATGGTCGGCAGGGCGCTGGACCCGTCTAGGAAGGCCAACTGGACCCAGCAAGCGCAGAAGGACCTGCTCGATGCTTGGCGCACCGCGCAGGATTGGGAGAAGACCCCCGGCGAGACCGCCAAGGAGGCCGAGGCCGCCAAGCTGCTCGGCGAGGCGCTGGGGCACGGCAACGACGGGGCGTGGTCCAGTTGCGTGTCGACCCTCGAACGGCTGGTGGCGCAGCACGCGGACACGCTGCTCGTGCGCATCCTGTCCGACGGGCGCACGCTGGAAGAGCTCGCACCCGCCGGGCAGCCAGCGCCCGTCGCGCCTCCGCAGCAACCCACCTCGGGCGGCAAGTAGCACGCGAGCGCGAGACGAAGACGCTCGGCGAGGAATGCACGAACGCGCCGTCAAGCCGCATCCGCTCGGGACCTTGCTGGAGGTGCGCGCGCAGCCCGGCGCGCGGCGCGAGGGACTGGTGGGCGAGTGGAATGGCCTGCCCAAGCTCGCCGTGGCCGCTCCTCCCGAAGCTGGCCGCGCCAACGAGGCCCTGCAGCGCCTGTTGGCCGACATCCTGGGACTGCGCGTCGCGCAGGTGTCGCTGCTGCGTGGCGCCTCCACGCGCACGAAGGCCTTCGTCGTCGAGCTGCCTCCCCACGAGGTGCTCGCCCGCCTCGCCAAGGCGCGTGCGTCCTGAGGCGCGCGGACGAGCGGATTGCTGTTGACTAGCGGCGCGCTCCGCGTCCACCATCGCCGCGCGCGAGGAGCGCAGGCACGATGAAGAAGAGCACCACGCATCCGCTGGACGCGGCCATCAAGAAGAGCGCGGCCGAGTTGTCGCGGCAAGGCGTGCCCGTCGCCGGCGCATTGATCCTCGCTTCGACGGGCGTCGCGGGCCTCGTCGAGCAGCTCGACAAGTCCGGCCGCCTGCCGCTCCTGCGCACGGCCGGGGTCCCGGCCCTCTGGCAGGATTCCGTGCTGCACTGGGGCGCATTCGAGGGCTTGGCCTGCTGGATCCTGGAAGACGCGCCGGGCCCCGCCGACGAGGGTGGCCGCGAACGGCCGGGCGACCCGCCTTGGGCGCGCGCCTTCCCCGTCTGGCTGGCCCGCGAGGCCATGGCGCGGCACATGGTGCATGTATCCGCCGCCACGGCGCTCTCCGACGACGGCCCCTGCTCGGCCGGGCGGCTGGTCGTAGCCCGCGACCATGTCAACCTGTCGGGGACGACGCCGCTCTCGGGCTTGGCTGGTTCCACGCTGGGGCCGATGTTCCCGGCCGCCACGAACCTGCACGACGGGGGCTTGCGTCAAGCGCTTTTGACAGAGGCCGCGCGCCTGCGCCTGCCGTTGGACGAGGGCGTGCTCGCTTGCGTGCCCGGCCCCGCGCTCTCCACGCCGGCCGAACGGCGCTACTGGCGCGCCACCGGCGCTCACGCGGCGGTGCAGGACCTCGCAGGGCCGCTCTTGGCCGCTGCGCACGCCGGCCTGACGGTGGTCTCGCTGTCGGCCGTCGTCGACGCGGGCGACGACCAGATCCCCGCCTTGCTGGCGCGGGCCGAGGAAGCCGCGCCGCGCCTCGAGCAGCTCGTCGCCGCCCTCGCGCCCCACCTCGCGCGCGAGGTGGCCGCGGCCGAGGCGGAGGACGCGTGAAGCCGCGCCTAGCCGTGCTGGCCTCGGGCTCGGGGCGCTCGCTCGAGAACCTGTGCGAGCGCATCGACGCCGGGGCCTTGGCGGCGGAGGTGGCGCTGGTGGCATCCAACAAGCCCGAGGCGTACGCGCTCGAGCGCGCGCGGCGCCGCTCCATCGAGACGCTGGTCGTCGATCCAGCCCGCGGCTTGTCGCCCGAGGAGTTCGCGCGCGAGGTGTTCGCGGCCTGCGAGGCGCGCGGCGTGCAACTGGTGGTCCTGGCCGGCTTCCTGCGCTTGCTGCCCATCCCGCCCGCCTGGGAAGGCCGCGTGCTGAACATCCACCCCTCGCTCCTGCCGGCCTTCGGCGGCAAGGGCTGCTACGGCGACCGCGTGCACGCGGCTGCGTTGGCGCGCGGCGTCCAGTTCAGCGGCTGCACCGTGCACTACGTGACCAACGAGTACGACGCCGGGCCGATCCTCCTGCAAAAGGTCGTGCCCGTGCTGCCGACGGACGATGTGCACGCCTTGGCCGCGCGCGTCTTCGAAGCCGAGAAGGACGCCTTGCCCGAGGCCATCGCGCTGCACTTCGCGCGCGCCACGCGCTGAACGATCGCCTTCCGCCTCGCGACCGGCGGCAGGAGTCGCTTCAGGGGCAAGAGGGTGTAGTGGTGCCCAAGTCGACGCCCGCGATGGGCCGAGACCGTGCGAGTTGCACCACGGGCACCGCCGCGAGCTCCGCCACGGTGGTGACGGTGAACACGGACGGGCTCGGAGCCACCAAGCCGCTTGAAGCGAGCGTGATGCTGTTCGGGACGGCGACTCCGGCCAGCAGGTCGGTGTCGATGTTCATGATGCAAGAGGTGCTGGCGTTGGCGCCGAGGAAGTCGGTCGACCAGAAGGTGATGCCACCGAGCCCTGGCGAGCGCACGGCGACGACCACACCACTCGAGCGCTTGGCGACCACGGCGGCGATGTCGCCATCCGGCGACTCCAGCTTGCGCTGGCTGCGGAACTCGCCCTGCGCTCCGACGAGCATCAACCTTCCGCCCCACCACAGCGCCGCTCCGCCGTCGGCGGTGATCAGCATGTCGTGACCGCCGACTGTCGAAAGACCGATGGCGTCGCGCACCCACAGGGTGTTGCCATCGGAGCCGATCGATGCCACGCAGGAGACGACCCCGACTGGCGCTCCGGTCGGCGGACCAAGCACGACGAGCGCTCCACCTCCGGGCAGACCGCGCCATGCGCCCAAGCCTGAGAACCCGTCGATGCGCTTGGCCCAGCGCACCGAGCCGTCCTTGCGCCAACGCACCAGGTGTCGGCCCGCCGTGGTCTGGACATCGGCCAGCAGCTCGCCGTTCACCGGCTCCTGCTTCGACTCGACGCTCGTGCAAGCTTCGGACTCGAACTCGAGGCGATCGACGTCCAGTCCACCGCTCGCCGGCCGAATGTGGAACGCGCCGCCTGCCGAGCCGAGCGCCAAGAAGGCCCTCCTGTCCGAGTGGAACGGTTGGTCCAACCCGTCATCGTCGAGGTAGGGCCGCTCGTACTCGTCGAGCATCTCTTCCATGATCGGATTGGCGAAGGCCTCGACGTCGCCGTTCGGCTGCACCAAGCAGATTCCCGACACTTCGACGCCTGCTTGCCCGAACGGACCGGCTTGCGCCCATGTCGCCCACGCTCCACCCACGCCAGTGGCCCAAGCCTCCTGCAAGATGGCGCCTGACTCGGCTCCGTCGAAGTTCAACTGCCACGGCACGTCGCCAGCGGGCCCCACGCGCGCCAGCACGGCGCTCGTGAACAGGCCTTGCGCCCCGATCCCGGGCGTCAAGCCGACCAGCAACCCGTCTTCCTGGACATCGATGAAGGTCATTGGCGCGGCCGCATCCACCGTCCAAGACAACGAGCCGTCGGAGGCGAGTCGCGCGATGGAATCGAGGCCAAGGCCTTGCAGCGCGCGGCCACGCGCGAGCGAGCTGGCGATCGCCAGATAGGCTCGCCCTGCACCATCGGGAACCAGGTAGGACGAGGCAGGGAGCGCCCAAGACGATTGGGTGGATGCCGTCGCGTCGAGTCGCACCAGTAGATCGCCCTCCGGTCCGGCGAAGTCGAAGGTCGTCAGGTAGCGCGCGCCACCGGAGGAGACCGCCGACTGCACGAGCGCCGTGTCGGACAAGCCGAACGCGCGTCGCAGCACGCCATTTTCGTCGAAGGCGACCATCACGGACTCGTCGCCGAACAACAGTCCGCGACCGGGAGCCGTGAATTCCAACGCGGCGAAGCCTTGCACGGCGGATCCGAAGGAAACCGGTCCAACGAGCGTCTGCGGACGGACGAGGGGAGCGAGGCCTGGACCGGCGCCGTGATCGTCGCCCCCACCTCCTCCGCCGCCACCGCAGGCGCAGACTAGGGAGGCGAAGACGAGAGAGAGTTGCGTGCAGGGAAGAACGCGCATGACTGCTTCCTGGGTTGGCGTCGAAAAGGAGGCATTCGACGCGTGCCGATGATGGAACCCTCCGGCTGGAGCCGATGCAAGCGCCGAGGCGAGTTGCCGCGCCGTTCGATCGTGGAGCGGCGTGACTCCTCGCGCCGCGGGTCGGCATCGGTGGAGGGCGCGAGCCCGGAGGCTGCACGGATGTCCGTCGCTCAAGCCCGCGTAGCCAACGAGACCAGCGACAAGATGTCGTCGGCGTTGTGGCGAAAGACGCCCTCGAGGCGATGCGGGCGCGAAGCGAGGAAGTCGAACCACGCCGCGGGCGCGAAGCTGCCGGGCAAGTCGTCGACGCGCCGCACGCCGCAGACTTCGCGCTCCAAGGTCTTGAGCCGGCAGTCGCTCCACTTGCCGCGGTGGGCGCGGCGCAGAGGCCAGTACAAGTCGAGGTGCGGCACGCGCGCGAAGGGCGGCTCGACGCCAAAGAGTCGCATCTTGTCCTCGAGCCGGTGGCGGTCGAAGGACTTGCCGAAGAAGGTGACCAAGCAACTCGCCCCGGCGATGCGCGTCGCGGCTTCCGCCAAGAGCTCGCGTTCTTCGGCTGGATGCGCGAGGAAGCCCTGCCACAGTTCGAAGCGACCGTCGTCTCCCTCGAGGAAGCGGCCGAGGCCAACCAGCCAGACATAGGTGCCGGCACCCCCGGAAAGCCCGCTGGTTTCCGTGTCGAGGAACAGGGCGCGCGACAAGTCGCAGGCGGCCAATCGCTCGTCCTTGGCCAACAAGGCGAGGTGCGCCGCGTCGAGTCCCAGGAAGCGCTCGAGCCGCACTTCCCCATGGACGTGCTCGCGCGGGATGAGCGTGGTGCGCGCCAAGGTCGAGCCGGAAGCGCCAAGCCCCGCCGGAGGCCCCCACGACAGCTCGCCGCGCGGCTTGGGTCGTTCGAAGGCCGCGGGCGCGCGCGCCTCGCGCTCGTCAAAATTGCTTGACCGGTCCCCCGCTGGTCGCGTTCCTTCGACCGGGACCTCGGACTGGGGTCCGGCCCGGCGCTTGAGGCGCTCGAAGGCGGAGCGCGCGGCGACCGCGCCGGCAGCGGGGGCAGAGGGCGCGACGCGATCACGAGCGGCCTCGTGGTCCTCCGCGCCCGCGGAGTCGCGTGCCTCGACCGGCCGAGAGCTCGATTCGGACTCCTCGCGCCGCGCCGGATCGCACGCGCCATCGGCCAAGGATGCGGGTTGGATCGGTTCGGGCGACGACGGGGCCTCCTGCGCTCCTTCGCGGCGCAGTCGACGCAAGCGTGCCCTCAGATCTTCGCCCATCGTCGTATCCCTTCTTTCGCGACCGCGCCGCTCAGGACTCGGCCGACTCCAACTCCGCCGAACGTGGATCGTGCTCGTCCACCGACTCGGGGTCGGCCGCCACGGGATCGGGTCCTGCGGCGAGATGCCGCAGCACGCCCAGCGCCGTCGACTTGCCCAACGGCCCGACCTCCTCGCGCGGCCCCACGCAGCCGGGGCAACCACTGTCGCAGGGACAGTGCGACACGACCTCGAGCGCGGAGCGCACCAAGTCGCGCCACGAGGCGTGCAACGCCTCCGACAGGCCCACGCCGCCTTGCACCGCGTCGTACAAATACAGCGTCGGTCGTTGGAAGTGCGGCGAGCGCACCTGCGACGACAACCCGAGGTCGGAAGGCGAGCAGCGCAGCCACAAAGGCGCCACGCGCCTCAGGATCTCGCCCACGCCACGCCACGCCGCACCACGGTCGCCGCCCACGAGGCCGAGATCGAAGGCGGTCGAATCGCTGATCGTCAAGACGAAGCTCTCGGTGTCGAGCTCCTCGGCCGGCAGGTGGATGTCCTCCGCGCCCACGTTCTCGCGCGTGTAGAAGCGGATCTTCTTGTACTGCGTGGCGAGGCTCGTGACATGCACTTCGCCGCGCCAGGCCGAGACATCCTCGACGCCGTCGACGCGCGCGCGACGCGTGCGTTCCTCCAGTCGCAGCACGCGCAGCGACACATCCACCTCGGCCTCGGTGAAGTAGTCGCTGTCCACCTGCCGCAAGTAGGCCCGGCGGTTGTGGTAGTCGAACTGCTCGACCTTCCAGGTCTCGCCCTCGACCTGGTAGATGGCGCCGTTGTGCACGGTGGTGATCGAGCTGGCGCGATCGATCTCGCCGATGGCCTTCTTGGTGGCCGCGTCGAGGATCAGCACGTTGTCGGGATCCTGTCCGCCCAGCGACACATCCTGCGCCGGATACGAATCCGCCATCCACCACCATGCGCCGCCGCGCTTCATCAACAAGCGCGACTCCTCGGCGAGGTAGTCGAGCACGCCCGCGGCCTCGGGCACCGCCCCGAAGGCCGGATCGACGACCTCGCCATCCGCGCCGGCGCGAAAGGGCAGTTCGAAGGCGGCGCACTTCATCTGCTCCGACAACACGACGAGGTTGTCGGGATCGAGTCCGAGCTTCTCCTTCGGACGGCCGAACAGGGCGCCGGGATGGCGCGCGATCCACTGGTCGACCGGATCGCTGGCGGCGATCTGCACCACCAGACTCGGCTTCTTGCGCCGTCCCACGCGACCCGCGCGCTGCCAGAACGAGGCCTGCGAGCCCGGATAGCCGACGAGCATGCACACGTCGAGCGCGCCGATGTCGATCCCGAGTTCCAACGCGTTGGTCGAGACGACGACCTTCACCTTGCCGCCGCGCAACCCGTCCTCGATCTCGCGGCGCATCAAGGGCAGGTACCCACCGCGATAGCCGCGGATCTCGTCGGGCTGCAAGCCCATGCGTCCGGCGGACTCCTTCAAGTAACGCACGAGCACTTCGACCGCCGTGCGTCGCCGGCAGAAGATGATCGTCTGGTGGTCGGGACCGCAGGCCACCTGCGCCAGCTCGCGCGCCTCCTCCAAGGCGTTGGCGCGCAGCCCCGCCACCGGATTGACCATCGGCGGGTTGTACACGCCGAAGGTGCGCTCGCCCGAGGGCGAGCCGTCCTCCTCGACCAGCGCGACATCGCGACCGACCAGGCGTCGCGCGTGCTGCGCCCCGTCGCGCAGCGTCGCCGAGCACAAGAGGAAGCGCGGGTCGCTGCCGTAGTGTCGCGCGATGCGCACCAAGCGTCGCAGCACGTTCGCCACCGACGAGCCGAACACGCCCGAAAGCGTGTGCACCTCGTCGATCACGATGTAGCGCAGGTCGCGGAACAATTCCGACCACTTGGCGTGGTTGGGCAGGATCCCCGCGTGCAGCATCCACGGGTTCGTCAACACCATGTGGCCGCGCTCGCGTAGCGTGCGCCGCACCGACGGCGGCGTGTCGCCATCGTAGGTGTAGGCGTGCCAGTCGGCCCCGAGGCGCTCGACGAGGTCGGTCAAGCCGGCGGACTGGTCCTGCGACAACGCCTTGGTCGGGTAGAGGAACAGCGCGCGCGCGGCGCCATTCGACTCGTGCAGCGCCTGCAGCACGGGAGCCGTGTAGCAGATCGTCTTGCCGGAAGCCGTCGGCGTGGCCACCAGCACGTCCTTGCCGTCGAGCGCGGCCTCGATGGCTTGCGCCTGGTGGCGGTAGAGCTCCGAGATGCCGCGCTCCTTCCACAACCGCACGATGCGCGCGTCGATGCGCGCTGGGAACGGCGCGACCAATGCGGGCCGCGCCGGCACGACGTGCCAGTGGTCGAAGCGCACCTTGAACTGCGGATCGTCGCGCAACCGCGCCACGATGTCCTCGACACCGCGCGTGCCACGCGCTCTTCGCTCGCCACCTCGGCGCGGATCCTTCTCGGCGCGATCGAGCCGCTTGCCGCCGTGCTCACCGTGCTCCCCTGCTCCACCTTCCATCCCCACCTCCAAGGCCAGCTCGTCCCGGTTGAACGCCGAGGCCACGGGCCTCGGTGTTCGCGAGATGTTCGCCCGCGCGAGGGCGCGCTTGCAAGTACCCCCCCCGTCGGCCGCAATCCAGCGGTACGTCAGTCCGGCCGCGACAGCTCGAGCACGCGCTCGTGTCCCGCCAAGTCCTTGTGGACGCGCGCCACGATCCCCTCGACGCGAGGAAAGAGCGGCCTCAGCCGGGCAGCTTGGTCGTGCCCCAGTTCCACCAGACATTGTCCTCCGGGCGCCAGCACCCGCGGCGCGGCCTCCAAGATCGCCAGCGCGTGCCGATCCGGATCCCCGGAAGGCCCGAAGAGCGCCTCGGCCGGTTCCCAGTCGCGCACCTCCGGGGCCAGCGTGTGCCTGTCGCGCTCGTCGATGTACGGCGGATTGGCGACGACGAGATCCCACGGCGCGCCCGAGGCGAGCGCGGCATGCATGTCGCCGAGTTCCAGCGCGAGGCGCCCGGCGTCGCAAGCCTCGGGCGCCAGCGCTCGCGCGTTGCGCCGCGCCCATTCGAGCGCCGCAGGCGAAGAGTCGACGCCCACCACGCGCGCGGCGGGCAGCGCCAGCGCCAGGGTCGTCGCCAAGCAGCCCGATCCGGTGCCCATGTCAAGTACTTTTGACACCGGACCCAAGCCATCGCGGACGCGCTCCTTGGCGCGCTCCAACGCGCGGTCGACCAGATGCTCGGTCTCGGGCCGCGGGACAAGCGCGCCGCGGCCGATGGCGAACGGACGACCGTGGAACTCCCGCAGCCCCAGGATGTAGTGCGCCGGCTCGCGCCGTCCGCGTCGCACCAGCAGGTCGCGCGCGCGGTCGATCTCGGCCGGCACGACCGGCCGATCGAGTTCGAGGAACAGGTGCAACCGATCCAAGCCCAGCGCATGGGCGACGAGCAGCTCGGCCTCCAGACGCGCCGACTCGACGCCCTTCTTCTCGAGGAAGCCGCGCGCCATCGCCAACATCGCGCGCGCATCCTTGGGCGCGTCGGGCTTGGCCGCGCCACCGGCCCCGGTGGTGCTCGCCGGAGGCTTGTCTGCGTGATCTGCCACCCACCTGTGGTAGCCGATGGCGAGACCTCCATCCACCCTCGCCGGCACGAGATCGCGCCACCAGGCCGCGAACCAGCCGCGCTCGTGGCGACACACGGGGGGCCCAGCTCCGGCTGGCCGCACGCCGGCCCGCCGCCCATGGGCCCTCAGAGCGCCTTGAGCCGCTCCTCGCGCTCGATCGCCGCCACCGCCTCGACGACCGGATCGAGCTGGCCCGCCAACCCCGGCTCCCGCGAGAAGTTCTGGTTGGCACGGGGATCGGTGACGCGGTTCTGCGGCCAGTTGTAGGTGCGGCCGCGCTCGCGGCGGTCGCCCGAGCCGACCTGCGACCTGCGGTCGGCGGCGCGCTCGGCGTGGCGTCTACGCTCCTCCATGTCCTGCAGCCGGGCAAGCAGGAGTCGCATCGCGCGCGCCTTGTTCTTCTGCTGGGAACGATCGTCCTGGCAGATTGCCACGATCCCGGTGGGCAAGTGCGTGATGCGCACCGCCGACTCGGTCTTGTTCACATGCT
>SXXH01000236.1 GCA_005789645.1 Planctomycetia bacterium | reverse complement strand
GGGCAAGCCCCTGCCGCCCAAGCACATGTCGAGGCCGATGGAGCCCGTGGGGACGCAGGAGATCTCCTTGATCAGGGCCCCGTCGCCGAGGCGCATGATCGTGCCCTTGCCGAAGGCCTTCTCGATCTCGCCGAGCGCTCCATCGAGCGCGCGCGTCCGTTCGGCGAGGCGCGGGTCGGGCTTGGTGGATTCGGTCCTCGTGCTTTCGGCCTTCATGCCCTCGGGCTTGTGGGCATCGGGCTTGGTCGGTCCTTTGACGGTCATGGTGCTTCGACTCCAGGTGCGCCGCGCGCGGCGCGGATGCGGTCAGTGGTGCGGGTACGGGATGCGTTCCTTGGCCGGAGGAAGCCGCCGAGTCTAGCGGTCCGTCACTCCGAAAGAAGTCCCCCTCCAACCGACTAGACGCCCGTCCCCGCGCCGGCGTGGCAGTCAACCACAAGAGATGCGCGCAAAGGACATGTAGCGCCCATGGCGAGTTCCCTCGGACCGGCAGGCCAAATACAGTGCATCGACCCGGAATTCCCACCCGGGCGCGCTCGTGTGCGGCAGGGCCGATCCAGCCGACCCCGCGCGCGCCAAGGTCAGGTGCGGGATCCCCGGTTCGGGCTGCGGCAGCCCCGCGCGTGCACAAGCCCGACCGATGCGCTCGACCGCCTCGTGCCACCATGCTCCCGCGCAGTCGTCGACGATGGAGAGGTAGGCGACGCGCTTGAACTCTTCCTGCGCGGGGAAGCCACGCAATTCCCCGCACTCGAGCCGCGTCTTGCGCACGCCGCGCAGCTCCAGTTCCAAGACCCGCGCCAAGTCGCCCGCGCGCTCGACCTCCAGCTGTCCAAGGAAGGCCAGCGTGGCATGCAGGTCGCCGGCCAAGCTGCAGCGCCAACCTCCCGGCTCGAAAGTCAGCTGGCTCCAAGCCGCGATCTCGTGGGCGACTTGCGGCGACGGCCACGCTCCAACGAACCAGTTGCCGCCTGCGCGCGGCCGCGCGCCTTCCATGGCTCCATCCGCCGGGCCTCCCGCCCAGTCGCCGGAGGGAGCGCCGAAGGTCTCGTCGGACTGCTCGCCGGCGTCCACGGCGCGCCGGCCTTCAGGGCGAGACGATCTGGAGCAGGTCGTCGTAGCGCGAAGCCAGCTCGTCATGCGTGCGAGCCACCAGGGCGTCCGGCCCGAAGCCTTGCACGCAGAAGCTCGCCGTCACCGTGCCCCACAACATGGCCCGCCGCAGGGTCGGCGGATCGCAGCGGTCGCTCTTGGCGACGAAGCCCATGAAACCGCCCGCGAAGGTATCGCCCGCGCCGGTGGGATCGATGACTTGCTCGACCGGGTAGGCGGGCAGGGAGAAGTGCACATCCGCGCCCATCAGGAACGCGCCGTGTTCGCCCTTCTTCAACAGCACGTACTTGGGGCCCATGCCAAGCACCGCTCCGGCGGCGCGGATCAGGTTGCGCTCGCCGGTCAAGAGGCGCGCCTCTTCGTCGTTGAGCACCACCGCATCGACCTTGCGCAGCAAGCGACGCAGGTCGTCGCGCGCGCACTCGATCCACAGGTTCATCGTGTCGGCCATGACGAACTGCGGCCGTTCGATCTGCTCAAGCGCCTTCAACTGCACCAAGGGCGCGGCGTTGGCGAGGAACACATGGCGTGCCGAGCGCCACTCGACCGGCACCTTCGGGTCGAAGGTCTCGAGCACGTTGAGTTGCGTCTCGAGCGTCGTGCGCGTGTTCCAGTCGACCTCGTAGCGACCGCTCCAGCGGAAGGTGCGGCCCTTCTGCACTTCAAGCCCGCGCGTGTCGATGCCTTGCGCATGCAGCAGCCGCAGGTGCTCTTGTTCGAAGTCCTCGCCCACCACGCCGACGAGCGCCGGCTTGGCGTACTTGGCGGCGGCCAGGGCGAAGTAGACGGCCGAACCTCCGAGCACGTTCTCGCGCCGCGCGTACGCGGTCTCGATGGTGTCGTAGGCCAGGGTGCCGATGACGAGCAGGCTCATGTGGTTGCAGGCTTTCCGCGCGAGGGACCGGAGGATGCTAGCCGCGGCGCTCTCCGACGGGAAGCTTCGAACGCGTGCTCCCGGCGCGCTCCGGGGGCGCTTCGGGGGCGCCCATCGGAGCGCGCAGGCTCACGCAAGCCTCAAGAGCCGCGGACTTCGCGCGCCTCGGCGCGCGCCGAGCGCGTCAATAGGAACAGCCCGCCGAGCAAGCCCATCAATGTCATCAACAGGCGGTAGCTGACGCTGACGGCGATGCCGATCGTGGCCGGTGCGCCCAGTTTGGCGTAGACGAAGCCGTAGACCGCCTCGCCGACACCCCAACCGCCCGGGGCCAACGGCACCGACGAGACGACATTGGCGATGGCGCCGGCACCGAGCACGTCCCAATAGCCGAGGTCGAGTGCCCCGAAGGCGTGCGTCAAGTGCCACAGCGCCAGCGCGATGATCACGTGGTTGGCGACCGACAGCACGACCGCCACGGCCAGCGTGCCCTTGTGGCGCGTGTACTCGCGCACGGCGCGGTCCAGGCTCGACAAGCGCTCGGCCTGCGGCAGGCGCGCCAACAGGGACTCGATGCGCAACACCCGCCGCGGCCATGCACCGAGGAAGCACCAAGCACCCACGCACAAGGCGGCGAACATCCACAGCACCCACCCGCGCAGCTCGCCGAAGGTGTCGGGCGACAAGGTCACGGCCACCGCCGTCATGGCGATGATGACGAACAAGCCGAGCACGCGATCGACCACCACGGAGACCAAGGCGTTGGCGCGTTGCGTCGGGTTCTCGCGCACCACGAGCACAGCCTTGACGAGGTCGCCGCCGGTCAAGCCAGGCACGACCAAGTTGAAGAACACGCCGAGGAAGGTCAGGCGCGCGCAGGTCCACAGGCGCGCGCTCACCCCCACGGCCGCGAGCAGGCGCCACCAGCGCACGACGCCCACGATGATGGCCAAGAACAGCAGCGCGAAGGGCAACAAGAAGGCGTCGGCGTCGGCATCGGCCCACACGCGCCGGATGCCAGGACGCCACTCGTAGCCATCGACGCCCTCTGCTCGTCGCGCCAGCCGCAGCCCGTCCGCAGGGCGCGCGGCCCAATCGGCGGCGAGACGCGGCGGGAAGTCGCCTGCGTCCAGCTCCGGCGCCGGAACGAAGCCGACCTCCGCCTCGTTCCACGGACCGACGATCACCCCGGGGACGCTCGCGACCGCGGCGCCCTCGTGCACCAGCAGCCGGTCGCGCCACGGCACGCTCCAACCCACGATTGCGAGCAGCGCCAACCCGAAGGCGAGGCGCAGCGTCGCGAAGAGTCGCGCGCGGCCTGCGCCCGGTCGGGCCGACGCAGCCTGGTTCAGCGACGCGTCGTCCACCATGCGTGCCAATCCTCTTCGCGCAGGCTTTGGAAGCCGCTTGCCGCGTGGCGCGACAAGCACAGCATGGCCGCGTGGGCCACCGACTCTTCGGGGTCCGCGATGGCGAGTTGCACGAGGTGCCCAAGCCAATCGTCGCGCGTCACGCCTTCGCCATCGGCCGGGAAGCCGCGTTCGGCGAGCGTGCGACACACCGCGGCTCGCACGAGCGGCGACTCCTCGCGCCGGAAGAGCTCCCACACGACCGTGTTGCCAAGCCGCGCCTCGCCCGCGAGGCAGGTGGAGAGCGCGGCGGCGCGCACGACTTCTTCCCTGTCCTGGATCGCCGCACCCAAGGCGCGCTTCCACAAGCGCACGTGCAACTCGCGCTGCGCCCCGCGCAGCGCCGCATCGTCGTGCACGCGTCGCAGCGTGCGCACGAGTCGCGCCGCGCGCCACGCGCCGGCGAGGTCCAGTTCCAACTGCTTGAGCCCGGCCAGCGCCGCGTCGAGGCGTGCTTGCGCTCCGAGCTCCTTGTCGGCGGTGGCGCGCGTGGCCGAGACCAATGCGGCGAGCGCCTGCGCCACGCCCTCGGGGGTGCTGGATTGCGCGCCCTCGAGGGCCGCTTGCGGCAGTCCGGCGTCCAGCGCCTTGCCCATGGGGCCAAGCGCTTCGACGGCGGCGGCGCGCACGATGTAGGCCGGATCCTCGACGGCCAGGCGCGTGGCCCATTCGATCTGCAGCGCCAGCACCTCTTCGTCCCGCGCGTCGAGCGTCAAGAGCTCGGCCAGGTTCTCGAGGCAGACCAGCGGAGGATTGGCGATCTTCGCCGGCTCCTGGCCTTCGAGTCCGCCGGCGCCCGATTCGAGCACGTTGGCGAAGGAACTGCGCAGCACGTATTCGAAGTCGTCGACCAGCGCCGCGCTGTACCGATGGCCGCCTTCGGGCGTGTGCATTTGCAACAGGTTGTGGTCGTTCTGGCCCGCCACGCGGCAGCCCGAAGTTCCGATGCCGATCGTGACGGCGGAGACGAGGAGTAGCGCGGTGCGCATCGGAGCGCAGGTTAGCAGGGCCGCAGAGCGCAGGCGAGACGGCGCGTGCCGTCGTTGGGCGACGAGCGAGCCTTGGCCACCTGCCGAATCCACGGCGCAACGGCTGTGCCCGTCATGCATGCACCGGTCGATGGAGCTTGCCAGGCGGGCTCCAGCTCGGCGACGCCAAGCTCTCCCACATGAACCAAGCTCTCCCACGGAAGGACCCCAGCCTGGAACAGTCGACCCCGTCGAGCGTTTCGCCGCTTGGCGTTCCTCGACGGGGTCCCTTGGATGGTGGAGGCGGCGGGAGTCGAACCCGCGTGTCGCCACGAAAGTGGCGCAGGGCATCTACGTGCGTGTTCCACGAACTTAGGTCTCGCCCGCGTCGCGCCCATGGACGGGCTCTTCGCGGACCAGCCTCTGTTGTGTCTCGTCCAGCCGCAGCGAGGCGATGCTGCCGGACCAGCCTGCGAGTGGCGTCAGGCCAGGGCGGCAGGCGCACCCCGGCGAGACGGCGGACTGAACTAAATCAGGCCGCGAGAGCGTAACTGTCGGCAGGTCATGCCGTCCCGAGAGGATTGACAGGGTGACTCGAGATCCCCGGCACGCAGCCTTGCGACGATCGCAACGATCGAAACCGTTGCGCCCCCATGTACTGCAGCGCGGATCCTAGCACGCGGCCACGCGGATTCGTCCGAAATCGCCCCACGCTCGCCGGCTGGCTGCGCTCGACACGCGTGCGCGCCCGACATTGGATGCCCGCCCGGCCCATGCCAAGTGCGGGTCAGCGTCGTCGCGACATGGCGCGGTCGATGTCGCGCTTGGCCTCGCGCTCCTTGATCCCGTCGCGCTTGTCGTGGAGCTTCTTGCCCTT
>SXXH01000235.1 GCA_005789645.1 Planctomycetia bacterium | reverse complement strand
CGCCGCGGCGATGGCGCCGCCGCCGACGCCCCTCGTGGACGCGGACAAGGCCACGGGCACGCGAATGCGATCCTCCGAGTCCTTCAGCAGGAACAAGACCGCGTCCAGCGACATGGGCAGCGCGAAATAGGTCTCGATCGGGCCGCTCTTGGGCTCGGACAGCGACAGGTCGGTCAAGGTGGCCGTCGTGTCGAGGTCGAGCTCGTCGCCTACGAGGCGCGCGCGCAGCTCGACGTCGAGCAGTCCGTCGCCGATGTCGACGCCCATCTCGCGCGCGTTGCCTCGCAGGCCGAGGAGTTCGACCGCGGACGCGCCGGCGCGCAGGGTCGCGCGGGGCTCGGGCACGAGCTGCAGCCGGCCCGACAGGCTGGCCTCCTCGAGCAGCTTGCGCGGCTCGACCGTCAAATTTTCCTGACGACCCGCCAACTTGCCTTCGACGGCCTTGGCGAGGCCCGCCACGAGTCCGTGCGATCCGACGCGACGGGGCATGGGGACTTCGCCGGCCCCCAGATCCATGGTGAAGCGCACGCTGCGCGGCTCGCGCAACATGCGCGTGGTGAAGCGTCGCACCGACAAGTCGAGGTCCGCGAGCGGCACCACGGTCGGTGGATCGACGCCTTCGTCGCGCACCACGAGGTCCAAGCCGTCCACGGACAACTCGTCGATGCGCAGTTCGGGGGCGGGCGGCGTCGCCAGCTCGAGGGGCGTCGACGCGGGATCGGCGCCGAGGGCGCTGGCGGGCGCAGGAAGCGTGGCTCGACCAGGGCCTCGACCAGCGGCGCTGTCCGTGGTCGAGTCCAGCTCGCGCTCTGGCGCCGGGTCCGGTCGCACGGCGAAGCGCGCGAGGTCCAACCAGGCGCCGGCGACTTGCAGGCGCGAGCCATCGCGCACGACGAGCGCGCGCGGCGTGCGCACCACGAGCCGCGGGATGTGCAGGTCGCCAGTGCGCGGCGACCAGCGCTTCACATCGACCTCCACGCCATCGACCCCCAGCAGCGCACGCCCGCCTGCGTCGGCCGGCGCCGAGCGCAGCGCGGTGGGCAGCACGTCGAACTCGGCCGCGACGCCATTCGACCAATCGAAGTCGCGCTCGTCGCGACGCGGGAACGACAGCTTGGCCTCGAACCCGGTTTCGAACTCGGCCTGCGCCAACGGCGACAGGTCGACGATGCCCTCGAAGCGCGGCGCGATGCGCGCCAAGCCGGCCGGGTCGAAGTCGCGCGCCTTGAACGAGGCCGACAGAGCAGGCGAGAGCTGCATCGCCGCGAGGCGCAGTCGTGCATGCCAATCACCGACCAGAGGTCGCAGCGAACCGCGCGCTTCGACCACCCACGGCGTCGCCACGCCGTCCTTTTGCGCCAGTGCGATCCACGGCTCGGACTGGATCACTTCCAGCCTCAACTCGAGCGGTTCGCCACCGAGCAGCGCGTCGCGCCAAGCCAGTCGCCGCACGGCGAGGTCCAGATGGCGCAGTTCGAGCTGCGGGAGTCCATCCAAGCGCCAACGCCACGACGCGCTGCTCGGGAGCGGAGCGGACCGGAGTGCTCCAGGCTCTTCGACCCCACTCGCTTCCTCGCCGCTCGCTTTCCCGCCGCTCGTCGCGACGACCAAGCCCAAGGCGTGCACCCCGCCTTGCGCGTCGCGCTCGAGCTCGAGTTCGGCGCCCGCGAGCTCGAGCGCCTCGAACACGAGGCGGCCGCGCGACCACTCGCCGAGCGACGCGCGCGCTCGATCGAAGCGCGCCAAGGTGCGAGGTGCGTCGGGCACCGAGCGATCCACGACTTCGACTTCCGAGACGAGCAACCGCGCCGACAGCTCGGGCTGCCACGCGACCGAAGCGGCGAGTTCCCCGCGCGCCGACAGGGCACGCGCTTCGCCGGCGAGTCCGGGCGGCAGCCATGGAGCCAGAGCTTGGAGGTCGAGGCCGTCGACCTGGAACTTGGCGCTGGTCAGTTCGTGCCGATCGACCTCGATGCGCGCGTTCGCTTCGATCGACCCCTTGGCGCACAGGGGCGGCAAGGCCCACTCGAGCCGCGCGAGCGGCGCCGCTGGCGCGCGTGTGCCCAAGTCCTGCAGCTCGCCCGAGACGACCAGCAGGCCCGCGAAGGGACGCGCGGGATCGTCGTCGTGCAAGGCGAGCGTCAGTTGACGCAGATCCGCGCGCTTCAAGAGCAGCGCAGGCAGCGTCGGGATGGTCGGCGGCGCGGAGAGCGCGGCGACGAGGCCAGCCACGGAATCCTTGGCGGTAGACGAAGCCGGTGGAGCGCCGAACGTCGCCGCGGGTGGTGCGGCGCGTGGATCGTAGCGCAAACCCAACGCTTGGAATCCGCCATGCGCATCGCGCCGCAACGCCAAGCGTGTCGCTTCGACCTCGAGCGCCTCGATGGCGAGCCCGCTCGGCCCGACCACCAAGCCATCGACGCGCAACGCACGGCAAGCCGCCAACTCGACACCATCGGTGGTCCAAGTCGCGTCCGACAGCTTGGTCGAAAGCCGCATGGTTCCGCCGTCGAAGCGCGCGTCGGAT
>SXXH01000234.1 GCA_005789645.1 Planctomycetia bacterium | reverse complement strand
CGCGGCGGTCGAGCGACTGGTCGCGGCGATCGAACGGCGCCTGCCCGGCGTGCCGCTGCTGATCGTCGGGCCTCTGCCGCAGGTCGACGGCGCGGGCGAAACCGACGTGCGCGCGCTCGCGGCGGCGCTCTCGGCCATTGCCGCGCGGCGCGGACATGCGTTCGTCGATCCGGCACGCGAGCCGCTGGTCGACGCGCGATTCCGATTGCGCCCGGAATGCGCGGTGGATGAAGTGCACCTCTCCACCATGGGCTACACGCACTACGCCGCCTTGTTGCGCGAGGCCCAAGGACCCGTGGCGGAGGCCCTGCGCCGGTGACGAGCATCGCCCGTCACGTGGGCGGCAACTGGCTGCTCAACGCGCTGCAGCTCGCGGCGGTGCTGCTGTTGTCGCCCTTCGTCTACAGGACCTTGGGCGCGGAACAGAACGGCGCGTGGGTCGTGATCGTCTCGTGGACAGGGCTCTTGTCGCTGCTCGTCCTCGGCGTGCCCATGGCCACCGTGCGCTTCGTAGGCGCCGAAGTGGCCAAGGGCGACTTGGCCGCGCTCAACCGCGTCGTGGCCACTTGCCAACGGACGCTCTGCGTGCTGGCCGCCGCGGCGCTCGTCGTCGGGCTCCTGTCGTGGGCCTGGTTCCGCCTTGGCTGGTTGCGCGCCGACGGCGCGGCGGTGCTCGACGAGGCCCGGCGCGCCGACGCCAGCCTCGCGTTCCTGCTGATCGTGCTGCAGGTCTCGGCCGCCTTCGCGCTGCGCCTGCCCTACGCCGTGCTCGAGGCGCACAAGGACTTCGCCGCGCGGAACATGCTCATGGCGGGCGAAGTGCTGTTGCGCACGGGCTTGACGCTCGCCTGCCTCGCTTGGCGGCCCTCGCTCTCGACTTTGGCGGCGGTGCTCGTGGCGACGATGCTCGTCGAGAACCTCGCGGCGCGCGCCGTGGCCCGAGCGCGCCACCCGGGCCTCGTGTTCGGTCTGGCCGGAGCGGACCTGGCGCTGGTCAAGCCGCTCTTGAAGTACAGCATCTGGGCGTTGCTGCTGAACGTGGGCGCGCTGCTCTCGTTCCGCGTCGCGGCCATCGTCATCTCGACCCACCTGCCGCCGAGCGAAGCGACCTGGTTCGACTTCGGCAACAAGTTCTTCGATCCGCTGGCGGGCCTCCTGATCGCCGTGGGCGCGGTGGTCATGCCCTACGCCACGCACCTGACGACCAAGGGCGACACGCGCGAGCTGCGCGAGGTGTACCTGCGCTGGTCGAAGGTCTGCACGCTGGCGAGCCTCGTCGTCCTGACCTTCCTCGTGTTCGTCGGCCCGGCCTTCCTCGCCGTGTGGGCCGGCCCCGAAGTCGCCGAGCGCTCGAGCACGGTGCTGCTCGTCCTGTGCGCCGGCTTCCTGCCCTACCTGCCGGTGCGCGGCGTGTCGGTGCCGCTCTTGATGGGCGCGGGCGATCCGCGCACGCCTGCGCTGGCGATGGCCTGCACGGGACTCGCCAACGTGCTCTTGTCGTTGGTGCTCGTGCGCACGCACGGCATCGTCGGCGTCGCCGTGGGCACGGCGCTGCCCACCGCGCTGTTCGCGGCTTGGGTCCTGCCCGGCGCCTGCCGTCGCGCGGGAGTGGGCCTCGGCGCATACCTCAAGTCGGTCGTCGCGCCTCAAGTCGCCGGAGCCGCGGTCGTGGCGCTCGCGACGCACGGCGCGGTGCGCGCGCTGCGGCCCGACTCTTGGATCGAAGTGCTGGCGCTGGGCATGATGATCGTCCTCCTGTACGCGGCGCTGTGGCTGGCCGTCGTGTGGCGCGGCGATCCGCAGCTCGACACGCGACGCCTGCTGGCGCGCCTGCGCCGGAACTGAACCGACCGCAAGGAAGCGCACTTGGACATCCTCGGCTCCACCATCGTCGCCGCCTGCACGCTCGCCGCTGCGGAGCTCGCCGCGCAAGTCTGGTTCGCCAAGGTCGGCCGCCATTGGATCTGGGCGCCGCACGCCAAGATCGACCATGTGCTCGAGCCGGGCGTGCTGCCCGACCTGCCGCCCGTGGCGCGCCAACGAGTCAACGCGCTGGGCGAACGCGGCGATCCCCCGCCGGACGATGCGCGCGCCTTCCGCGTGCTGGTCGTCGGTGGCAGCGCCGCCGAGTGCTACCTCGTCGATCAACCCGCGACATGGCCGCAAGTCGTGCAGGCGGCGCTGAACCGCCCGGAGGCGCTCGCCAACCTCGGCGCTCCCGCCGCGCACGTCGGCAACCTCGGTCGCTCGCTCGTCACCTGCCGCCACATCGACGCGATGCTGGACCAGGTCTTCCCGCACTACGAAAAGGTCGACGCCGTCGTGTTCCTGATCGGCGCCTCGGACGTGGTGGCTTGGATGGAACGCGGCTGCCCGGACACGATCCCGCTCGAGCCGCTCAAGCTCGGCCAGATGTACGGCCAGCACCCGCGCGGGCCGTTCGGCCTCGCGCCGCGGCGCACCGCCTTGTGGAAGGCGCTCTCGATCGCGCGGCGGCGCTTCGGCGGCGTCGAAAGGCGCGAGCACGCGGGACGACGACTCGCCGCCGCGAGGGAGATGAAGGCGCGCGCCAAGGAGATCGTGCGCGTCGCGCCCGATCCGACGCCGATGGTCGAGCAATTCGAGGGTTGGTTCCGCTCGATCGTGCGCCGCGCCGTGGTGCGCGCGCCGCTGGTCCTCGTGGCGCGCCAGCCGTGGATCGAGCGCGACATCGCGCCCGAGGAGGCGCGCGCGCATTGCTGGAGCTTCGGCCGCGGCCGTCCGTTCGAGCAGGAGATCACGAGCTACTACGACTACTCGGTGTGGCGACGGCTGATGGAGGCCGTCGACGGTTCGGCGGTCAAGGTGGCGCGCGAAATGGGCGTCGCGGAGCTCGACTTGCGTCCCGTGGTGCCCGGCGATTGGAGCCTTTGGTACGACGAGATCCACCACACGCCGGAAGGCTGCAGGAGGATCGGCGAGGCGGTCGCGGCCAAGCTGGTCGAGCTGCGCTCCGCGCGGCGCGCGCGCTCGACGCGCAAGCCCTCGACGCATCAGCCCTCGGCACATCAACCTTGAGCGCTGCGCGGCCGCGGCGGCCCGTCAATTTTGCTTGACAGATTTCGCGCCGGGCCGCGCCCACAGCGCCATGCCCGCGTGGCCCAGGAGGCCCAGCGCGACCACATGCGCCAGCTGCACCAAGTGCAGCCCCACGCCGGTGGCCACCGCCACGTCGCCGGGCACGCCGAACAAGCCGAAGCCCCCCACCCAGCCGGCTTCGAAGGTGCCGAAGTTGGCGAAGGCCGACAGCGGCACCAAGGAGGTGATCATCGCCAAGGCCGAGCCGAAGATGGCCTCCAACAGGCCGATGTGCGCGCCGATGCCGAGTCCGCGCGCCAAGATGGCGCAGAACAGGAACACCGCCAGCCACGCCAAGAGCGACAGCGCCGCGGCGGCGGCGAGTCGCGCCGGACTGCCGGCGTGGCGCAACGCGGACTCCAGCGAGTCGACGCGCCCCGCCAAGGCGCGGCCTGGACGCGTGTCGTCGAGGCGCAACGCGCGCAGCAGGAAGCGCAACGCCGCCAGCAGGCTGTCCCCGCGCGCGGCCAGGCCGAAGCCGCCGGCGGAGAGCGCCAGCAAGGCCACTCCCGCGGGCAGGAACCAGGCGTGCTCGGGCCAGGCGCCGGCTTGGTGCATGGCCACGCAGGCGACGCCCAGCGCCAGGAACACCGAAGCCATGTCCAGGATCCTTGACACCACGAGGGCCGCCACCGAGGCGGCGGCGGGCACGCCGGCCACGCGGCCGGCGTAGAGCACGAAGGTCGCTTCGCCGAGCTTCGCCGGCAGCACGAAGGTCGCGAGCGTGTGCGCGGCGCACACCGACAACATTTGCCGCTGCGGCGGGCGATGCTCGGCGGGCAACAGCACGGCGAAGCGCCACGAGCGCACCACATACAAGAACGCATGCAACGCGAAGGCCGGCAGCCACGCGAAGAACGACAGGCGCGCCCAGGTCGAGCCGATCGTCTCGCCATCGACCCCGCCCCACACGAAGAGCGGCACCAGGACCGCCGCCGCGGCGAGGAAGGAGACGCACAAGCGCCAAGCGAGGCCGAGCGGCGTGAGCCTCGAACCGGCCCCCGGGCTCGACCCGTTCTCGAGACCTGTAGCCGTCCGTGACGGTGCGCCCGACGCGACCTGCGGCTCCGCAGGGACTTGGGGCGGCGGGCGCTGACTCATTTGCGCTTTCCTTGCAACTCCTTCACCTGCTGGAGCTGGAATCGTGCTGAACTGCGGTTCAGGACATGCTCCACGGTCGGATCGGTGGCCCATCCCGCACACCGCCCGCGCCGTTCCCCACCCGCCATGGACCGCGATTCAACCGGCCGCGAACGGCCCGCGTCAACTTTCCTCGAGGTTCTGCCGACAGACCACAGCCGTGGTCGCGTCAGGACCTTGGGTGCCCGCGGATCCCGCCGACCCGCCGTGCCCGGCCGCGCGACCGACTCGGAGTAGTGCACCATGATCGAAGTCGCCGCCCATGCCCTGCCATCGGACAAGGCCCGCACCTTGCTGCGCCGCCTGCGCGATCTGAATCTCGTCTGCGGTCCGGTCGCCATCACGAGCGACATGGCCGTGATCGTGTCCGGTTGCTTGTCGCTCGACGCCCCCGTCGAAGGCGGAGTCGCCTACCGACTGCGCGACCAGGACGGTCGCGAAGGCCGCCTGGACCTCTGCTGGGATGGACCGCGCCTGCGCGTCGAGATCGATGGCATCGGCGCGCGGCGCTTGGAGGTGCCGCTGACGCTGGATCGCCTCGGCCGCGCCTGCGCCCGCAGCATCGGCGGACGCGTGCGCCCCGAAACGACCTCGCAGCTCGAGCTCGAGCACTTCCTGCGCCGCTTGTTGCGCGCGAGCCTAGGCTGAGGCCGCGTCCGCCTTGCGCACGCTACAGGCGCGTGCGCTTGTCGATCAGGTCCGCCAACAGGCCGACCGAGAGGATGAACATCGTCGCGATGAAGAGCAGCGTCGTCTTGTCCGACAGGTTCGGCGGCGACACGGCGAAGATGTCGTAGGCGAGCGAGGCCAGCAGCAGCGCCAGCGCGAAGCCCGCCACCGGGTAGATGACCTTCAGAGGATTGAAGTACAGGACCGTGCGCACGATCAGCTGGGTGAAGCCCAAGGTGTCGCGGATCGGCCGGATCTTCGAACGCCCCGAGCGCTTGTGGTAGTTGATCGGCACGTACTCCACGACATGGTCGTTGGTGAGCGCCGCCAGCGTGATCGTCGTCGTGAAGGAGAAGCCCTGTGGCAGGATCGGCCGGTAGCGCAGGACGAGCTCGCGGCGGAAGGCGCGCAATCCCGAGTTGAGGTCGGGGATCTCCGTGCCGGCGAGGTAGCTCGCCAGGCAACGCAGGAAGGCCTTGGCCGGCCGACGCACCAGCGGGATGTGCACCTCCGCTCCGGTGCGCGAACCGACCGCCATCTCGGCGCCCGCGTCGATCTTCTCGATCAACGCGCCGATCATGTCCTCGGGATAGGTCCCGTCCGCGTCGGTGATGACCACGACCTCGTGTCGCGCGCGCGCGAAGCCGGTCTTCAAGGCCGCGCCATAGCCGCGGTTGTGCTTGTGCCGCACGACCGTCAGCTGCGGATGCTTGGCGACCAATCCTTCGAGCACCTTGGCCGTGCCGTCGACCGAACCATCGTCGACCACCAGGATCTCCAACGGCGCGCCCAATCGCAGGGCGCACAAGCGCTCGACCACGCCGGCGATGCCGTCTTGTTCGTTGTAGGCGGGCACCACGAAGCTGATGCCGGCGGCGCTGGGTCGTTGGGGGTCCAGGGTCTCCTCCACGAACCTTGTGCCATGCGCGGCGCGCTGGATCAACGGAGGCAGCGCGCGACGACCTTGCGCGCCATGCCGGTCAAGGCCAGGCGACCCGCGTCGGCCCGCGCCACCCACGACCATGCGCCGTCATCGCCCGTGGTCCCCAACTGGCCCACCAACCGCGCGCGCACGACCCTCGCCCGGATGCGGTGGATCGTGATGGCATGGCCGAAACACGCGAGTTCTTCATCCTCGGCGAGCGCCAACTCGGGTCGCGCGGGCCAAAGGACGCCACCTGGGCGCTCTTCGGTCGTCGGGAACTCGTAGAGCGACGCCATGCGGCCACTCGACGCGCGGCGTCGCAGCAGCACGCGGCCAGAATCTTCGACGAGATGCAGGGACAGCTCCACCTCGATGGTGGCGGGTTTGGGCTTGGCGAGCGGCAGCGCGGCGGCGCGCCCCTGCGCGTGCGCTTGGCACGCACTGCGCACCGGGCAAGCCGAGCACTTGGGCAGGCGCGGCGTGCAGACGAGGGCCCCGAGCTCCATCAAGGCTTGGTTCCACTCGCCCGCGTCGTCGGACGGCGCCAAGGCGCGCGCCGTCGCCCAGCTGCGCCTCTTGAGCTCCGCCGAACCGCGCGCCAATGGCCAATCCATCCAGCGCGCCAGCACGCGCTCGACATTGCCGTCGACCAACGCATCCGCCGACCCGTGCGCGATGCTCGCCACCGCGCCGGCCGTGTAAGGCCCGATGCCGCGTAGGGCCTCCAACTCGGCCGCCGTGCGCGGGAACACACCCCCATGGCGCGCCACCAACTCGCGCGCCGTCTCGTGCAAGGCCCGCGCCCGCCGGTAGTACCCAAGACCGCTCCACGCCTCGAGCACCGCCTCGACCGGCGCCGCCGCCAGCGCCTCCACCGTCGGAAAGCGCACCAAGAACCGCTCGTAGTGCCCGACGACCGCCTCGACGCGCGTCTGTTGCAGCATCGCTTCGCTGATCCACACGCGGTACGGGTCGCGCGTGCGGCGCCAAGGCAGGTCGCGCCGCGCGACGCGGAACCACGGCAGGAGGAGCGCGTGCCACTCGGAGCGGGAGGTGTTGGAGGGGGTGGTGGGAAGCATGCGCTGGATGCTGGTCCCGATGATTGTGCGCGCGCGTCGCACGGTTCACGCCGGCTGGCGCATGAAAATCCCGGTTGCCTGCTGCCGCGGCGGGGAAGGCGCGCGTCTTGGCCAAGCCGATGGCGCGCGGCGTACGGCCTGGCGCACCACGCGAGTGTCCATGTCGCCGGGGTCCAACGGCACGGCGGTGCTGTCGCCCAGAGCTGGATCTTGGTCTGCACCCGGTCCAAGTCTGAGCCAGGTCCGGGTCTGGTCGCGGCCTTCCCACGGCCTTCCCACGGCCTGCTCGCGCGCGCAGCGCGACCATGAAACAGCCGTTGATGGCGGCGCGCAGGCGACGGCAGGGCATGCGCACGCGCCCGCACGCGCCAGGCCGAGGCTTGGCTGGGCCTTGGACGCGTCGTTCGTCCCTTGCACGCACGGCGCGGTGTCAGCGAGGCGGATGCTCGCCGGGCCGCGCACAATCACCGGGGCCAGCATCCAACGCACACCCGCCCCTGCGTATCCTCCCCCCATGCACACGCTGGCACAGCTCATCCTGGGCCTGGCCCTCGGCTGGATCCTCTCGCGCACTCGCCCCGCCCCGGGCGGCGATGTCATCGACTGGACCGGGCTCGACCCCAAGCAGGCCGCCATGTGGAGCGCCTTCGGCCTCTTCTTGTACGCAGTCCTCCTGCGCGGTCGGGTGCGGGGGCCGCGACTGCTCGGCTTGTGGTGCGTGCCGCTCGGGGCGTTCCTGCATGCCTTCGTGGGACCAGCGAGCTTCGAGATCCCGCCGTTGGTCGTCTTCCTGTTCATGCCGCTGATCGCCGTGGCGGCGCTGGTGCCCGACACGCGCATCGACGACCAACTGCCCAAGCCGCGCTGGATCGAACTGACGGGCCTCGCGTTGGCGGCGGCGGCGGCGACCACGGCGATCGGCTGCGTCTGGCGGCACCTGCCGATGCTCTCCGATGGAACCAGCGGCGCCACCAGCGCGCACATGGTGGTCCTGTTCGTGCTGCTCGCCCTCGGCGCGAGCGCCTTCGCGCCCGCATGGCGCACCTTGCGCGCCGCGCGACTCGCCTCCGGCGCCTTGCTGTGCGCGAGCAGCGTGGCGTGCCTCGCGGCGCTCGCGCTGCTCGACTCGCTCGCCACGCAACGCGGCCTGATCGAGCACATGCGCCGCTTCGGACTCGACTCGTCCTGGCTTGGAACCTGGCGCTGGGACGCGGCCGTGGCGGCCAGCGTACTGGCCTTGCCGGGACTACTCGCCGGCGCGGCCTTGCACGCCTTGCGCGGACGCGGCTCGCTCTCGGCGGTGCTGTTCGGCGCGGGCGCGGGGCTGCTCTTGCTGCCGAGCCTGGTCGAAGGCTCCGATGTGGCGCGCGAACGCCTGGCCCTCGCGCAGTGGATCCCGCTGTGCGCCTTCGCGGCGGCCACGGGCGCGGCGCTGGCGGCGCTCGCCGAGTCGAAGGACAAGCTGCGCTGGATCCCGGTCGGCGCGAGTCTCGCGCTCGGCGCGCTGGCCGCCATCCCCAAGGTCGAGGCGGTGGTGATCCTGTCGCCTTGGTCGCGTCGGCCGATCATCCCGCACATGGCCGTCGAGTCGGCCGCAGGCTTCGCGACGGTCGAACCAGGCCAAGGCGGCATCAAGCTCGCGACCTTGGATCGACGTCGACTGACCCCCGACCTCGAGGACGCGGGCGACGACATGCGGCGCTTGGCGGCCAGCGTGGACTGCGTACCCGCCAGTGCGCGCGTGGCGGGACTCGATGTGCTGTTCGTGGGCCAGTTGACGGCGCTGCGCGCCAACGCGTTGCTGCAAGCCGGCGCGACGCGCATCGATCGCAGCGCGGCGTGGCACGACGCCATGGCGTCCATGGAGGCTGCGCTTTTCGACGGCGAGGGCGGCGTGACTCCGCCTCCGGGCGAGGTGCTCGAACCGGGCGAAGCGCTGGCGAGGTACAAATCCGGCGAGTACGAGCTCGTCGTGTGCGCCGCCGTGATGGGCGAACTGCGTCTCGTGTCCGAAGTCGAGCCGCCCGCCAACACGACGGTCGTGCGTTGGCTCGACGGCGACGCGCCGCTGCCGCGGTCGATCCCGGCCGGCCGCTGGTCGGGCGCCGAACAGCAAGTGCTCGTGGCGCAAGGCCGTGGACTCGACGCGCTGCAGTGGGCCGTCGTCGCGAACGGCGAAGCGCCGACTGGCGCGCGTCCAACGGTGCTCTTCGCGGGCGAGGGGCCGTTCGAAGACGCGGGGCGCGAAGGCGAATGGTCGCGCCGCTTCGATCGTCCGATCCTGCGCGGCAAGCGCGATCGCGCCCGCAACTGGGAGGCGCTGGCGGCGGCCCAAAGCGGCAGCACGGCGCAGCTCTTGTGCCAGGCCGGAGCGCGCTTCGCGCACGACCAGACCGCCTCGTCGCCCTTCGAGAGCGAGGCCCAGCAGGTCGAACTCGAAGACGGCGTGCTCGAACTGCTCGGTCGACTGGGCGTGCAAGGACAACTCGACGACTACGCGCGGGCTTGCATCGAAGGCGCGGCGCGCGTGTTGGCCCAGAAGCGCGACATCGACCGGCTCGTGGCCTACGCCGAGCCGATCGCGGCGGCGGGTTCGTGGCCAACGCTCGAAGTCGCGTTGGCGCGGGCCGAACTCGAGACGCTCGATGCTCCCGCGGCCGGCGCGCGCCTGGCGCGACTCGGCGCCGCGGCGCCGCGCGACGCAGCCACGCACGCGCTGCGCGCCGAAGTGCTCGAAGCGAACAACGACTACGCGGCGGCCGCCGCGCAATGGCGCGCCGCGCTGGCGTCGGCGCCCGACGACCACGGCTACTCCCGCTCGCTCGCCGCCGCGCTGGTGCAGGCGGGCGATCCAAGCGGGCGCGCCATGGTCGAGGAACTCCTGCAGGAACACCCCGAGGACGAAGCGTTGCGAGCCTTCCTCGGTCCAGGACCCCACGGGCGCTTGTTGCCGAACCAGTGCCAGCACTGAACCCGGCTGGCGACGCTCGCTGGTAGACTCCGGCGCGAAAGATCGACCCCGCGCGCATGCCCCAATCCATGCACGACGACGAACTGCTGCGCTTGCTGCGGTCGTGGTACGACGACGAGCCATCCGCGCTGAAGGCGCTGGTGCTCGCGGTGGCGCCGTGGGTCCGCGAGGACGCCGGTTCGATGCTGCGCGGCAAGAGCAGCGCCGTGCTCGAAGTCGAGGATCTCGCCCAGGCGGCGCTGGTCAACTTCCTGCAGTACGGACCGCCCTTCCAACCCGAGAGCGCCGGCCAGCTGCGGGGCTTGCTGCGACGCATCGTGCGCAACCTGCTCGTCGATCAGATTCGGCGCGAGGAACGACGCGCGGCGCCGAGCGACGACTTGTCCGAGTCGGGGCGGGACATGCTCGGTTCGTTCTCCAGCTCGCGCACCTCGCTAGACCCCGAGCGCGCCGCCGCGCGCAACGAAGAGCGCGAGTGGGTGCGCCTGGGCTTGCAGTTCCTCGACGAGGAGGATCGCTACTTGATCGTCGCCAGCGAGGTCGAGGGCCTGCCGTGGAAGGACATCGCGGCGAAGCTCGGCATGGAACGAGCGGAGAGCGCGCGCGTGCGCGCGGCGCGCGTCAAGCCGCGCCTGGCGAACATCCTGCGCCAACTGCACGCGGGACGGTCGCCCGACGAGGGCGCGGCGTCGGCTTGAATGCGCCGAGGCCGCGGCGGACTGGGATTTTCCGTGGTGCTTGAGGCCCACGCAGCCCACGCGTGGGAGACTTGGCGATGGTGACCGTTCACAAGCGAACTGCATCCGTGGCGTTCTTCCTGCTCGCCATCGCGGGCTCGCCGGCCACGCCGGCAAGGGCGCTTGCCAGCGCCAGCAGCCAAGAGGCGCCGGTCGCGCCGGCCAAGACCAAGGTCCCAAGCAAGGTCCCGCGCCCCGCAGCCTCGGACTTGACGACCACCGACGCGGCCCTGGACAAGTTGCTCAAACCCCGGGTCGCGGCGGCGCGCAAGCCCGCCGAGAAGTCGAGTCTCGCGCGCGAGCTGGCCGCCATGGCGCGCGAAGCCGGTTCTGACGACGCCATGCGCTGGTCGCTGCTGCGACGCGGGTTGCACTTGGCCGCTTCGGCGGGCGACGAGCGGTTGCACGAGGAACTGCTCGACGAACAACTCGAACGCTTCGACCTGCCCGCACAACGCACCCGCGTGGACCAGTGGCGGGCGTTCGCGGAAGCGGCGAAGGGGCTCAAGGACAAGGGCTTGTCGGCGCGCGTGGAAGCGCGCTTGGCCGACCTCGCCGAGGAACTCGCGCAGGCCGAACGCTTGGCTCCGGCCCTCGACACGCTCGCGCAGGACGCGGCCAACCCCGAAGCCAACCTGGCCGTGGGCCGACATGCGTGCTTCGTCGAGCGCGCGTGGACGCGCGGCCTGGAGCACTTGGCGCGCGGCGCTGATCCGGCGCTGCGCGACCTGGCCAAGGGCGACCTGGCCGCTCCGACCGAGCCGACCTCGCGCCTGGCGCTGGGCCGGGCGTGGCTGGCATGGAGCGCGCGCCAGAAGGAACCTGCGCGCACGGCGAGTTCGGAGCGCGGGCGCGCTTGGCTCGGGCGCGCCTGGCCCGCGGCCAGCGGCGAAGAGCGTCAAGATATTTTGACAGACCTGCGCGCCATCTGGCTGCAGCGGGCCGACCTCGCCAAGGAGCGGTTGGACGGCCGCTGGACCGAGACCGCCGAGCTGCCCGTGCGCGAGGGACTAAGCACCGTGCGCGTGCTCGCGTCGCCCGACCGCCGCACGCTGTTGACCACGCATTGGGGCTACGACGCCGAACTGCAGAGCGTTCGGCCCGAGGACGTGCGCGCGGCTTTCTGGCGCCTGCCGGAAGGCAAGTTGCTCGGCGAGTGGCCGCACGCCATCGACAATCCGTGGCACTTGTCGTTCTCCCAGGATGGCAACCTGCTGCTCTTGACGGGCGCCGTCGCGGCCAAGGGAGTCCTGGCGATCCACGCCGTGCCATCGGGCGAGCGCCTGTGGCAACTCGAGGACGCTGGCAGCCATCTCGTGCGCCCTGGCTTCGGCCCCGACGACCGCACCTTGATCCTGCCGCGCGACAATGGGCGCGGGACGATCGCTTGGTGCCGCTTCGATCTGGCCACGGGCCGCGACTTGGGAGTCTTGGTGGACGACGTGAATGTGGCGTCCGCGGCGATCGGCCCGGATGGCCGTTGGATCTTCGCCCTCGAGCGCGACGCGATCGAAGGACGTGGCCACTTGCGCTTGCGCGATGCGCGCACCGGTGCCTTGGAGTGCCAACTGCACGACTCGCCCATCCAAGAGCAGCCGATCAACCACCTCGTGTTCGCCGGCGCGACATGGGGGCTCACCGGAGCGGCGCACGACGATCCGACCCGCCCCCCCGCTGGCGCTGTTCCACGCGTGATCCTGTGGGATCTCTTGGCGGGTGTGCCTCTTGCGCGCGCCGAGTGCACGCACCCCGAAGTCTCGCTGCTCAAGCCATCGCCTAGCGCGAGCTGGACGATGGTCCACAGCAGCAAGTACACGCCGCAACCCGATGGCACGAGCTTGGGCACCAGCGCCACGGAGTTGGTCAACTTGGCGACCGGGTCGCGCCTACCTCTCCCGCCACATTGGAAGGTGGAGAACCCGGCTTGGCAGTTGGAGTACCTCGGTGGTGGCTTGGTCGTCGGCACCGACCAGAACCAGCGCGTCAAGTTCTGGAACATCGCCGCGCGCTAGGACGCGCATCGGCCGTCTGGCGCGTTCCCGCCCAGCACGCAACGGCCCATCTGTTTGGGGATCACGGACCTGCAAGTAGTTCCCGAGCTCCCGCCGCTCGCCAAAGCGTCCCCGCCTGCACGGAAGAAAGCTCCCGGAATCGCCCAGCTGGCCGCCGGAAAGGGCTTCGAGTTTCGGGCAGGGATCGCCGCGGAGCGGTACGCTAGGGCGGTCGAAGTGGCTGGATCCGGACTTGTTCTAGACCCCGCCACAGGCCCGGAACGGAACCCGGGGAGGCCCGCAGGCCGTCCCAAATGCATCCGACGATCCGCCCCGCGCGGAACGACCCTTCAAGAGAGGACTCCTCGACCCATGCGCAAGCACGCCTACGCCCTCGCGGCGCTCCTAGTGGCCTTCGCGGCCTTCGCCACGGCGGCCATCGAACGGCTAGACCTCGCCCAGATGGTCCAACGCGCCGACGGCGCCGTCCACGGACGCATCGTGGCCAAGAAGGTCATCCGCATCGACCACCCAAAGGACGGAGTGGAGCTGTACTACACGACGCTGACGGTCGAAGGCGTGAACCTCGCCTCGGGCCAGCCGCAAACGGTCGACGTGACCTTCCCGGGCGGCTTCATCAGCCCGACCGAGGGCGTCTTCAACAGCGAGGCACCCTCGGCCGACGACCAGAAGGTCGGCAACGACGTGGTGGCGTTCTGGAAGCGCGAGAAGAACATGGGCGGGGATCTGGCCGGCAACGCGCTGATGACCTCGCATGGCGGCTTGTACCGCACGATCGCCTCCAAGAAGGGACGCGTGGTCCAAGGGCGCGGTGATGGCTACGCCGTGCCGGCGAACATCGCGCTCGATGATTTGAGCGCGCGCATCCAAGTCCTCACCGAACAAAAGAACCAGCAGCGCTGAGGCCATCCCCATGCAGCACGCACGCTTCCTCGTCCCCCTCGCCGTCCTCGGCGGCGCCGCGTTCCTCGCCCTGCCCACGCGCACCGAGGCCTACACGACCATCGGCGGCAGCTTGGGCCTCGCCCAGCGCGACTTCCGCGTCTTCAACAACTTCACCGACCCGACCGCCAACGACAACACGACGCCGGACGCCAACTTCCCCGGCGCCACGGGCGTCGCCTTGGCGATGTGGAAGGCCAACCTCGAGTGGGGCTCAAGGCTCCACGGCAACGGCAACGGCGACCCGACTCAACCGGGCGGTCTGGGCTCGGGCGGCGCCAACTTCGACCCGTCTTGGCAAGGATTGGCCACCGGGGTCGGCGGTACGAACGACAACATCATCTCCGAGCTCTCGGGCAGCTCCGGCGGCACGCTGGCCTATTGCGAGACCCCGATCCAAGACGGCTGGCGCATCCGCTTCTACCAGGACGCAGCCAACTGGAGCGACGGCCCCGGTTCGACCGCCGGTGGCCAGTACGACCTTCAAGGTGTAGGCACGCACGAGCTCGGCCACGCCCTGGGCCTCGGCCACTCGACGGTGTCGGGCGCGACCATGCAAGCCGTGGCGACCGTGAACGGCGTCAACGAACGCACGATCAACGCCGACGACATCGCCGGGGTGCAGGCCATCTACGGCGTCGCCGCAGCCACCAAGCCGATCATCACGAACGTGGTGCAGTCTGGTTGCTCGTTGACGATCACGGGCTCCAACTTCGCCCCGACCGGCAACGAAGTCTGGTTCACGCGCCTGAACAACGCCTCGGGCGACCCGCTCAAGGTGACGAACGTCACCTCGGTTGGTGGCACGAGCATCACCCTGACCGCCCCCACCGCCGCCGGTCCGGGCGACCTGCTGGTCAAGATCCCGGGCTCGGCCAACTCGGCCCTGTCGAATGCTTGGCCGGTCAGCCCGCAGGGCGGCACCGCGCCGCAGTCGTACTGCCAGGCGGCGCCCAACAGCTACGACATCTTCGGCGCCACGATGGCGTACTCCGGCAGCACCTCGCTCGCCACCAACAACTTCACGCTGGTGACCAATGGTGTCCCGCCGAATGCCGCCTGCCTGTACTTCTTCGGCCCGAACCAGGCCTTCGCGCCGTTCGGCAACGGCTACCGCTGCGTGGGCAACCCCACGACGCGCCTGCCGATCATGAACGCCTCGCCCTTCGGCGACGCCGCGCTCACGCTGAACTTCACCACCAGCCCCGCCAGCACCATCCCGGCCAACAGCCCGCGCAACTTCCAGTTGTGGTACCGCAACCCGGCGGGCGGCGGCGCGGGGTTCAACCTGAGCGATGGCTTGCAGGTGGTCTTCTGCCCCTGAGGCGGAGGACTGACACGGTTTGAAGGGCGCGAGGGGTCGGAAGGCTCCTCGCGCTCTTTTCTTGATGCTGGTCCCCTTCGTTGTGCGCGACTGGGAGACGGAATCCGGCGCGAGAGCCACCTTCAGGACATGGCGCGCGTTCTGTGCCTGGCGGGCGATACCAGCCCTCGGGATGGTGCCAGACCCGCGTCAGCCTCCAAAGCACCACGACTAGATCCACGTACATCGGCGCGACGCACGCTGGCGCAGGATCGTGCCGTGGATGACGGACCACGCGTCGCATGCGGCGGACGGCCGCGCAGAGTGCCCGCACGCGATCCAGGAGCTGGGTTTGGCCTGCCACCAGCCGGTCCAGTCGAGCCAAGGGAGAGCTTCGACGAACGCCTTCCAGGATGGACGCGCGGCGAGGTCCGAGCGTGGCAACCAGCGGCGGAAAAACTCCCTGTGCGCGGGTTGAGGCGTCGGAACCAGGCCGAGGTTGCGCACAATGACCGGGACCAGCATCCATCCCATGCCCGGTTCCCTCCCGCGCCGCCTCGACCTGCTCGCCCTCGGCCTGCTCCTCGTCGCAGCCGCTTGGCTCCACGCTCCCGCGCTGCTGGGCGACTTCGTCTACGACGACCGCCTCCTGGTGCTCGCCAACCCGGTCGTCACCGACCCCTCGCACTGGAAGGAAGCCTTCACCAGCGGGATGTGGGACTTCGCCGACGCGGAGACGGCGCGGGCGGTGGGGTATTGGCGGCCGATCGCCGTGCTGCTCTTGATGCTGTCGTGGGCGGTGGGCGCCGCGGATCCGTGGGTGTTCCACTGCGTGTCGTTGGCGCTGCATCTGGCGGCCATCGGCGCGTGTTGGCGCTGCGCGCGCACCTTGACGCGTTCGAGCACGGCGGCATTGGTCGCGGCTGCGTTGTGGGCCTTCCACCCGACGCATGTCGAGAGCGTGGCCTGGATCAGCGCCATCGGCGATCCGGCCTTCGGGCTGTGCGCGTTCCTGATGCTCGACGCTTGGGTGCGAGCGCGCGAGTCAGGGCGGACGCCGTGGCGCGCGGGCGCTTGGTTCGCGCTGGCGTTGCTTTCGAAGGAACTGGCGCTGGCCCTCGTGCCGCTCGTCGGCTTGGTGGAAATGACGCTCGGGCGCGAGCGCTTCGTCCCGCTGGCTGGAGCCCGCACGCGCCTCGGCGCCGGACTAGCGCTGCTCGTGCCTCTCGTCGTCTGGTACGCCGGACGGGCGCTGGCCTTCGGTGAATGGAGCGCAGGGCTCGGGCGCACGACGACGGGCTTCGGCGTGCCGGACTCGCGGCTATGGCTGCTGCGTTTGGAACTGCTGGGTGGCGGCACGCAGCTCGCCTGGTGGCCGCGGCCCTTGGTCTTGTTCCGTCCGTTCACCCCGGACTTCGACTGGGGCCAGGGCTGGCTGCCGCTGGCCGCCTTGGCTGCCTCGGGCGCCGTGGCGTGGTGGTGCTGGCGCAAGCAGGCGCGCCTGTGCGCCTGCGCCGCACTGTTCGCGCCGATGGCCTTGCTGCCCCTGGTCGGCCGCGTGGAATCGCTCGGGATCTTCCCCCTCTCGGACCGCTACCTGTACTTGGCGAGCTTCGGCCCGGCGCTACTCGCGGGTCTGGTCGCCGCGAGGCTCGGGCGAGGCGCCATCGTCGCGGCCTTGGTCTTGTGCGCGCCGCTAGCCCTCGCCAGCCGCGAGCGCATCTGGATCTGGCGCGACGAGGAGACGCTCCTGCGGCAGGCGGCCCTCGAGAGTCCGCGCGCGCCCTACGCGCAATGGCAACTTGGACGCGTGCTGCTCGAGCGCCACAAGCGCACGGGCGAGACGCGCGCGCTGATCGAAGCCAAGGCGCGCTTCGAGGCGGCGCTCGACCTGCTGGCCGCCGCCAAGCGCGGCGACGGGATGATCTTCGGCAGCGGCGAAGACCACTTGCAGGCCAACTCCGGCTACGCGTGGGCCTTGCTCTTCGAGGCGGACATCGACGGCTACAACGACTACGAGACGCCGGCCGGCATCTTCCAGTCGGTGGTCGAGCGCCTGCCCACCGCGGAGGAAGCGTGGACGGGCCTGGGCGTCGCGCGCACCTTGTCAGGAGAACTGGACAAGGCGCGCGAGGCCTTCGAGATGGCCCTGCGCGCCAATCCGCTGCATCCGCAGGCCCACGAGGACCTCGGCGTGCTGCAGGCGCGCCTCGGCGAGTTCGAGGCGGCGAAGCGCAGCTTCGCCGAGGCGCTGCGGCTGAATCCCGCCTCGGTGCGCACGCGCTTGCGTCTCGCCGGCATGCTCGAGCGCTCCGGCGACGCGCAAGGCGCGTTGCGGCAAGTCGAGGAGGCGCGCGCGGCGCACCCACTCGATGCGCGGCCCTTGGTGGCGCGCGCGCAGCTCTTGGCCGCGGCGGGTCGCATGGACGAGGCTCTAGCCGACGCCGAGCGCGCCATCGCCATGGATGAGACGCGCGGCGCGGCGCACTTGTCGCGCGCGCGGATCCTCGCGGCGCGAGGAGAGCGGAACGGCGCGTTGCTGTCCGCCCGGCGCGCCTGCGACTTGCTGCCCACGAGCTTCGACGCCCACTACCTCGCCGGTGCGCTGACGCTGCAACTCGAAGGTCCCCCGCAGGCGGCGCCGTACCTCGTGCGAGCCTGGACCAGGCGTGCGCGCGTCGCTGCGCTGGAGGGCGCGTTGGAGTCGGCGTTGGACGACTTGCCCTTGGCCTCGGCCGCGAGCCTGCTCGAACTGTCGCGCGCCGACGCCGACCGCATGGACGAACCGCGCGCGCTGAAGTGGGCCGAGCGCGCCAAGCGGGCGTTCCCCGACGACGCGGAGGTGGCGCGCACTCTGGCGGAGGTGCACCGGCGCTTCGGGCGCGCCGAGGAGGCCTTGGCCGAATGGACGCGCGCGGCAGCCTTGGCGCCGGCCGATCCGCACGCGCTGGAGGCCTGCGCCAGGCTGCAGCTGGACTTGGGCGATCAGGCCGCAGCCCGTCGCTCGCTGGAGGGCGCGCTCGAGCGGGCGCGAAACATGCGTGGCGAGGCGCGCGAGCGACGCGCGACCATCGAACGCATCGAGATGGGGCTGGGGAGACTTGGGCCTTGAGGGAGAGGGAGCGCGCGCGCGCG
>SXXH01000233.1 GCA_005789645.1 Planctomycetia bacterium | reverse complement strand
CTTGGCGGCGTGGCGCGCGTGGCTGATGCGCTGCACGCAGTAGGTGCACGTCTCCATCCCGCCGCGCGAGCGCACGGACACGTCGGGGTTGCGCTGCATCTTGAGCGACTCGGTGGCCCAGTCGCTGTAGAGCAGGAAGTTGAAGCGGCGCACATTGTACGGGCAGTTGTTCGAGCAGTACCGCGTGCCGACGCAGCGGTTGTAGGTCATCTCGTTCAGGCCTTCCGGCCCGTGCGAGGTGGCTCCGACCGGGCAGACGACCTCGCACGGCGCGTTCTCGCACTGCATGCAGGGGATCGGCTGGTGGTGCATCTCGGGGTCGTTCTCGTCCCCCTTGAAGTAGCGGTCGATGCGCAGCCAGTGCATCTCGCGGCCGCGCATCACCTGCTCCTTGCCCACGACGGCGATGTTGTTCTCGGCGACGCAGGCGGTGATGCACGCGCTGCAACCGGTGCAGGCGTTGAGGTCGATGACCATGCCCCACTGGTAGTCCTCGCTGACGCGCGAGTCGTACGCCTGCAGGGGCGCGCCGGTGGCTTCCTTCTTGGCCTTCAACGCCGCCATCTCGGCGGTGCGGGGCTTCTCGAAGATGTCCGTCGGACCGTGGTGGGCCGCGTGGCCCTGGCCGGGCTCGAGCGAACCGGGCTCGGCCTTGAAGCGGTCGATCGTGCGCACGCGCACGATGTTTCGCTTGGTGGCCTCGGTGGTGAACGCCTCGTAGTCGTCGTGCTCCTGCGTGGAGGCGAGCTCGAAGGTGCCGCCGGCCTTCGCCAGCGTCGCGCCCGCGGCGCCCCATTGCATCGCGGCCGTGCGCAGCGGGTAGGCGTCGAAGCCCACGCCGTCGCCGACCTTGCCGGCGTGCTTGCGGCCGTAGCCGAGGTGGATGGTCAGCGAGTCGGCCGCATGTCCTGGGGCGATCCAGGCGGGACCGACGACCTTGCGACCGCCGACGGAGACTTCGACGAGGTCGCCGGTGGCGATGCCGAGGCTCTTGGCCGTGGCGGGCGCCAGCTGGACCGTGTTGTCCCAGGTCAGCTTGCTGATCGGCTTGGGCAGTTCCTGCTGCCAGCCGTTGTTGGCGTAGCGGCCGTCCCACACGGTCGGGTCGGGACGCAGCTGGACTTCGAGGCCAGCTTGCGCGGCGGAGACCGGTTCGACGATCGCCTTGGCGGCGACGGAAGCGGCCTTGGCACGCGTGCCCGCCACGACGCCATCGTGCAGCCAGCGGCGCCATTGCACCTCGAAGTCGTCCGGCTGCTTGGCCTTCCAATGCTCGCGCACCGCGTCGTAGGCGGACTGCCCGCCCTTGTCGAGCATCACGGCGAGGATGTCGTGCGCGCCCTTCGAGTTGTACAGCGGCGCGATCAGCGGTTGGACGATGGAGACGGTGCCGTCGGCGGCCGATGCGTCGCTCCACGACTCGAGGTAGTGGTTCTCGGGCAACAACCAGTCGCACTGGCGGCTGGTCTCGTTCTCGTGCGTGGCGAGGTGCGCGCGCAACGGCACCTTGGACAACGCTCCGGCGAAGTCGCAATCGGCGGGCGCGTCGTACAACGGGTTGCCGCCGAGCACCACCAACGCCTGCACCGCGCCCGCGCGCATGTCGTCGCACAGCGACTTGATCGAGGCGGCGTTGTCCAACTCGGCTCCGAACGACTCGATCGGCGGCAGCATTTCGACCGTCTGGCCGAGGCAGCCGAGCTTGTCGTGGATGGCGTGCACGAGCGCGTGCACGACCGGCGGCTGCCACGCTCCGGGCACGAGCAGCGCCGCGCCCTTGTTGGCCTCGAGGTCCTTGGCGATCGCCTCGAGGAAGCGCTGCGCGCGCGGCTCCAGCGCGCCTTGCGGCACCTGCACGGCGACGCCGAGGCGCAGCGCCAAGCGGCGCACGAAGCCTTCGACGTCCACGGCGCGCATGGCGAGGCGGTGGTCGGCGGTGGCGCCGGTCGCCGTCGTGGCGGACTCGACCGCGTAGAGGCGGTTCATGTCCGTCTTGTCCTTGCGCACCTTGCGGTTGGCGGCGAACTCGCGCGCCGCGCGCACGCTCTCGGGGCCGGCGACGAGGAAGTCGCTGTCGAGCGACACGAGCACCTTGGCCTTGCCATGGTGCGCGTGCGGCGACAGGTCGCGGCCGAAGGCCAGCATCGAACCGGCGCGCGCGTTGTCGCGGTGGATCGGCTCCCACACGTGTACCTGCAGCTTGGGATGCGCGGCCACGAGCGCCGCGAGTTGCGCGCCCAAGGTCGGCGACACGACGCCGCGCGTCAGCACGCGCACGCCCTCGCCTTGCTTCGAGCTGGCGATGGTCACCGCCGGACGCAGTTCGCCCCAGAAGTCGTCCCAGGTCGACACGCGGCCACGACGCTTGACGCTGGTGGCGCGATCGGGGTCGTACAGGTCGAGCACGCTCGCCTGCGCGAACGAGTCGGTGGAGCCGAGGCTCGCGGGGTGCGCCTCGTTGCCCTCGATCTTGGTCGGGCGCCCCATGTGGTTCTCGACCAGCACGCCGATGGCTCCGCCCGCCCACGGCATGGCAGTGGCGAAGTACAGCGGAGTGCCCGGCGTCATCGCCTCCGGGTTCTTGGCGTAGGCGTAGATGCGCTCCTCGGGCTGCTTGGTGCAGGCGTTGAAGCCCGCCAGCGCCAGCGACGCGCCCATCAGCTGCAGCACGGAGCGGCGATCCGGCGCGATGGCGAGCAGGTCGGCGGCTTGCGGATGCTCGCGCTGCAGCCACTCCTTGAATCGTTCCGTGCCGGAGTATTCCTCCAGGCTCTTCCAGTAGTCCTTGCCCGTCTTGCCGGAGAGTTCGTTGCGCATCGGCGCGTCGGTGGTCAGGTCGTTCAAGTGACGGCTCGCGGTGGGGGGATGGTCGAGGGCTCGCGGCTTCGAATCGCGCTCAGCGGTGGCAGGTCGAGCAGTTGGTCAGAGTCTTGACGTGGTTGGCGACGGCCAATTCGTGGCCGAGCTCCGCCTGCGTCTTGCCGTACTTCGCCACGGGGTCGTACCCCATCGCGAAGATGTCCTCCTTGGGCCGCAGCACGTCCTCGGGGTTCCTGTGGCAGTCGAGGCACCAGCCCATGTTGAGCGTGTTCTCCTTCCACATCAGCGGCATCTGGTCGACGCGACCGTGGCAGCTCTCGCAGCCGACGCCCTTCTTCACGTGCACCGCGTGGTTGAAGTAGACGAACTCGGGCAGGTCGTGGAGGCGCACCCACGGGATCGACTCGTCCTTGGCGTAGCTGTCGCGCACCACTTGCAGCATCTCGGCGTTGGTCCAGATCTGCGAGTGGCAGCTCATGCAGGTCTTGGTGGACGGGATGCCCGCGCTGGCTGCGTCCTCGACCGACGTGTGGCAGTAGCGGCAGTCGATGCCCAGCCCCTGCACGTGGTGGTCGTGGCTGAACTGAACCGGCTGTTCCTTGGGCACATCGACGTCGGTGGCCCAGTTCGAGTTGTTCGCCTGCCAAGCGATGGCGACGACGCCTCCGCCGAGGACGGCGGCGATCGCGATCGAGACCTTGGCGAGGGAGTTGAAGCTTTCGTGGAAGATCTGGGCCATGTGGACGGGCGGCGGCGAACCGCCATGCCTCCTGGTGCCGGACCTCCCGGACCGCGCGACCCGAGTCGGTCGCAGTGGCGCCGGGGGGCGCGACGGGGCGCGAATGGCCCTGGCTTCGAACTTGGACGACGTAGTCCAAGCACTCCACCAGCGGACATTCAAGCGCGAGAGTTATAGGGGAATGGCGTGTGTGGGGCAAGCAAAACGGAGGCGGGTCCCGCGGTGCGATTCGTGCACTTAGCTCACGCGAGCAGTGGAACTTGCAATCGATCTCTCGATGCGAAGAGTGACTATTGCGAGCGCGTCAGGTTGGGCTCTCGCGGAAGATGCTCGCGCGCTGCCTAGCAGGAGTGCCAGTTGTTGCTTGTTGGTCTGACCCGCTGCTCGCGTTTCGAGCACAATCGTCTAGGCGGCCCTGCAGAGCCGTTTGGGCCTTGATTGCTCGCGGGCGTGCGCTTGATTCTGCATGTTAAGCGCAGCTCATATGGATCTTAAAATGTATCTATTTGGGCTCTGCTTCGCTGGCCAAGGCTGTGCTCTGGCGGAGGGCGTCCAAACGAGGCGATACATCCTGTTTACAATTCCGAAAACAGCCACCTCGACGCGCGGTCCGAAGTCTGTGGAATTCCAACTTCTTTATAAACATGTAAATTGTTTATGCGTAGATATTTGTAGGCGGAATGCTGACACTTGCGGGTCGCCTTTTCTGATGCTACCCGCAGGTGTTTGACGGATCTTTGCAATCCCCTCCCATCCTCTTGGACGAGTTCATCCGTCCGCGAACCCGAGCATCCAAAGCAACCAAGCCATGAACCTCGCCCGCTTCCGTTTCGCGCTTCCGCTGGTGGTCCTCGCCAGCGCCGGCGCCTACGCCCTGCAAGCCGTCAAGGTCGATCCCAAGTTGCCCGAGTACAAGGTCGTCTCCGGCGTCTCGGGCAACATCAAGAGCATCGGCTCGGACACGCTCAACAACTTGATGACGCTGTGGACCGAGGGCTTCAAGAAGCTCTATCCCGCCGTCAGCACCGAAGTCGAGGGCAAGGGCAGCACCACCGCTATGGGAGATGCCAGAAGGAGTGTCTTCGCCGGCAGTGATGCTGCTTGACTGCATCAAATCCTCATGCACGGTGTAATTGATGACTTCAGGGCTCACAGGAAGTGCGCTTTCCTGCTGCAG
>SXXH01000232.1 GCA_005789645.1 Planctomycetia bacterium | reverse complement strand
TTGACGCGCGAACCCTTGAAGTACAGCGCGAGCGGCACGATGGTCACGCCGCTCTCCTTCACCTTGCGCGCCCACTCGACGAGGCTCTTCTTGTGCACGAGCAGCTTGCGCGTGCGCTGAGTCTCGTGGTTGTGGATGTTGCCCTGCGCGTACTCGGCGATGTTCGCGCCGAACAGGAACAGCTCGCCGTTCTTGATGAAGCCGTAGCTCTGGTCGAGCGAGGCGCCGCCGCAGCGCAGCGACTTGACTTCGGTGCCAGCCAGCACGATCCCGCACTCCTGCGACTCGAGGATGTGGAACTCGAAGCGCGCCTTGCGGTTCTCGGCCAGGATGCGGATGACGGGGTCCGCCATGCCGGAGAGGGTAGCAGACCGCCGAGGCGAGGACCGGACGGGACGGCCGATCCTGGTGCGGAGGGATGGTCGGGAAGTGGAAGCCGTGCTCCAGCCTTGAACCGCGGGCGCCGATCTTCGACAAGGTAGGCGCCACCAGCGACCTCCAAGGCCTCCATGTCCCACACCGCATCCCCCACTCCCTCCGACGACCGTCTGCACCTGCTCGAGGACGCGCTGCAGGGCGCGCAGGCCGAGCATGTGCTCCTGCGTTGGCACCACAAGTCCACGCGCAGCGTCGCCGTCGAGAAGGGCCGCGTCGACAACGCCGCTTCGAACACCTACTCCGGGATCGGCGTGCGGGTGCTTGCGCACGGCTCGTACGGCTTCGCCTCGACCGATCGGCCGGAGAGAGACGCCATTCGACGCGCCATCGAGGCGGCCACGGCGGCCGCCAAGGCCAGTGCGCGCCAACGCCGAGAGAAGGTGCCCGCTCCCCCTCCGACCAAGTTGGCTCGCGGCACATGGGAGTCCGATGGCGCGCGCGAGTTGCGCGAACGGCCGATGGAGGCCTTGCTGCGCTTGTGCCTCGACTCCGAAGCGGCGGCGCGCGGTTCCAGCGCGACGATCCAGAGCGCCACCTGCGGCTACAGCGAGATCCACGAGGAGAAGGCCATCGTCACCAGCGATGGCGCGCGCGCCTTGGTGCGCGTGGCGCGGCCGGAGCTGCGCTTGTTCGCGGTGGCCGCCAAGAACGGCCAGATGCAACGCGGCGTCGAGACGAGTGGCGTCACAGGTGGTTGGCAGTGCTTGTTCCAACGGGCCAGCGCGGCGCAGATGGCCGATCGCGCGGCGCGCAAGGCGGTCGAGTTGCTCGAGGCCGAACGTCCCCAAGGTGGTCGCGCGACGGTCATCCTGTCGCCAGCTTTGGTCGGCATGCTCGTCCACGAGGCGGTCGGCCACACCGTCGAGGCCGACTTCGTCCTGGCGGGATCCGTCGCGCGCGGTCGCATCGGCACGCGCGTGGCCTCCGACCTCGTCACCCTCGAGGACTCCGGGCACTCCGAATTCCTCGCGGGCGCAGGCGGCTTGGTCGAGGTCGACGACGAGGGCGTGCCCACGCGGCGCACGACGATCATCGAGCAGGGCATGCTCAGGAGCTACTTGCACGATCGCGAAAGCGCGGCCCTCTTCGGCGTCGAGCCGACCGGCAACGCGCGCGCCTGGGAGTACGACAACGAGCCGCTGATTCGCATGCGCAACACCTACATCCGCCCCGGCGCGGGTTCGCTCGAGGAACTCGTGGCCGGCACTGACGATGGTTGGTTGCTCGAAGGCGCGAGCAACGGCCAGGCCGACTCCAACGGAGAGTTCATGTTCGGCACCCACGAAGCGCGCCGCATCGTCGGTGGCAAGCTCGGCGAGCGCATGAAGGGCGTGAATATCTCCGGCTCGGCCTTCGATGTGCTGCAGACGGTCGATGCGGTCACGGGCGACTTCCGCTGGGATCTAGGTTCGGGACATTGCGGCAAGGGCCAGCCCGCAAAAGTGGACGCCGGTGGTCCGTGGCTGCGCTGCAAGGTCGTGCTCGGCGGCAAGGAGGCCTGAACATGGAACAAGCTCTGGCCACCCCGGCCTTCGAGCCGCGCGTCCTGCAAGACTCGCTCGCCGCACGTTGCCAACGCTTGGTCGAGTTGGCGCGCGCCGCGGGCGCCGACGAAGCCGAGGCCTTCGCATCGGCGCGTCATGGTGTTTCGGTCAAATACGAGAAGGGCGATCTCAAGCTCGTATCGTCCGACGAAGGTGCAGTGGTCGGACTGCGCGTGTTCAAGGACAAGCGCGCTGGGTTCGCTTCCACGAACCAGTCGAACGACGCGGCGTTGGAGTCCTGCGTGCGCGACGCCTTGGCCACCGCGGCCTTCGCGCCCGCCCACGAGGCCAACGTGCTGCCGGATGCCCGCCCGTGGAGCGAGCGCGTGGCGTGCAGCCGAGAACTGGCCGAGGCCGATGGCGAGGTGTTGCTCGAGCTCGGCGCGGAACTCGTGCGCGCCACGCGCGAGCGCAGCGCCAAGTTCTCGCTCGACGGCGCTTCTGCCGACTTGTCGCGCGCCGTGCAGGCAGTGGCCAACTCGCGCGGCGTGCTGGCCCACGAGTCGGACGGCCTCGTGTCCTTGTCCTTGATGGGCATGGCGATCGACGGCGAGGAAGTCGGCGGTTTCCACTACGACTCCGGTGCATGGCGCCAGCTCGCCGCGGCGCGCGCGGCGGCGCGGCCGCTCTCCGCAGGCGTCGTCGACATCTGCCTCGCGAACCTCGGTGCCCGCGCGGCCAGGAGCTACAAGGGCCCAGTGCTCTTCTCGGCCGACGCCTTCGTCGATCTGTTCGTGGCGCCGCTCGTCGCTGGCTCCAGCGCGCTGGCGGTCCAACGCGGCCGTTCGCCGTTGGCAAAGTTGCTCGGACAGGCGGTCGCCTCTCCGCTGTTCACCTTGCGCGATGCGCCCCACGACCTCGACCTCGCCGGGGCCGCGGCCTTCGATCGCGAAGGCGTTCCGACCGCGGCCTTCGACCTGGTGCGAGGCGGGACGCTCCAAGGTTGGTTGCACAACGCGCACAGCGCCGCCGTGGGCGGCACGCAGAGCACCGGACACGCCCGCGGCGGAGCGCGCGGCGTGCCGGGATTGGGCCCGCATGCGCTGGTCGTCGACACCGGCACTGGAGGCGACGAGGACGCGATGGTGCGAGCTCTAGGCCGAGGCCTGTGGGTCGAACGCTTCAGTGGCACCGTCGATCCGACCAACGGCGACTTCAGCGGGGTCGCGAAGTCGTCGCGCTGGGTAGAGGGCGGCCAAGCTGCGCATTCCGTCAAGGAGACAATGATCTCCGGCAACGCCTTGCAGCTCCTGCGCCAAATCGCGCGTGTTGGTGGCGTGCACACGCTGCTAGGCGGGGCCGCCAAGGCTCCGATGGTGCTCGTCGATGGGGTCGATGTGACGGCAGGCTGATGCATGGTCGGTTTGAGGCCCGACCCACTCAGCCTTCAGTGAGGTCTTTGCGTCGAATCGGCTGATGCTTGACCAGCCACCGAGACGGGGCTATCTTCTGCGCCGCTTTCTACAGCCCGTGCCCGGGTGGCGGAATTGGCAGACGCGCCAGGTTCAGGTCCTGGTTCTCTTAAACGGGATTGGGGGTTCGACCCCCCCCCCGGGCACCACTCCCCCTTCTCGTCGGCGCCTCGGTCGACTTTCGCCCGGTCTGCGGCTCGCTTGTCAGTGAGCTTGCTCTTGTGAGTGCTCTCTTCTGTGGCGCCTCGGCCCAGCAGGCCCGACTGGCCTCTTTCATGCCGGAGCCCAACGCACTCGAGGCTGCTCCCGCGTTGCATGCGTCAGGCGCTCGGCTACCCTCGCCTGCAGCCGGAGCGACCCTCGTCGTCCGGCGTCCCCCACCCGCCATGTTCGCCCTGCTCCAAGCCGCCAACTCCACACCTTCCGCCGCCGCCCAGCCGCCCTTGATGGAGCGCGTGGTCCTTGGGAACACGACGCAGGAGTGGGTCGTGGCGCTGTCGATCCTGGCCGGCGGGTTTCTGCTGTTCGGGCTCGCCAAGCGCCTCGTCATCTACAGACTTGGGTTGCTCGCCGCCAAGACCGAGACCGACATCGACGATCTGCTGGTCGACGTCGTGCGCCGCACGCGGCGCATGTTCCTGTTCATCGTCGCGGTGTGGATCGCCGCGCACTTCCTGCGCTTGCCCGGCGCCGAGTACTCGCCCGATGGCGAGTTGCAACAAGAGAGCGAGATCCAGCGCTACCTGGACATCTTCGCCAACATCGGCTTCTGGATCCAAGTCGGCTTCTGGGGCCGCGGCCTGCTCGACTACGCGTTGAGGAAGGTCTTGTCTTCGCGTGGCATCGACGACCCGACGGTGAAAATGGGCTCGAACGTGCTGGGCTTCATCGGCCAAGTCGTGCTGTGGGCGCTGGTGCTGCTCCTGTGCCTCGAAGCCGCCGGGTTCAACGTCAACTCGCTGATCGCGAGCCTGGGCATCGGCGGCATCGCCGTGGCGCTCGCGTTGCAGAATGTCCTAGGCGACTTGTTCGCCAGCATCTCCATCCTGCTCGACAAGCCCTTCGTGGTCGGCGACGCGATCCAGACGGCGGAATTCAGCGGCAACGTTGAACAGATCGGGGTCAAGAACACGCGCATCCGATCCATCACCGGCGAGGAGATCATCATCGGCAACAACGACCTCGCCAGCTCGCGCCTGCGCAACTACAAGCGCCTGACCGAACGGCGCTGCCTGCACACCCTGGGACTCGTCTACGGCACGCCGCACGAGAAGCTGCGCGTGGTGCCCGAACTCCTCGCGGCGATCGCCGCCGAGAATCCGCGCGCGCGGCTCGATCGCGCGCACTTCAAGGGCTTCGGCGACAGCGCGATCTTGTTCGAGTTCGCCTTCTACACGCAAGGGCAGGAGTTCGGCGTGATGATGGACGTCCAGCAGGAGATCCTGTTCGAAGTTCATCGGCGCTTCGAACTGGAGGGCTTGTCGTTCGCGTTTCCCACGCAGACCTTGCACCTCGTCGACGACGCGCGCGCCAGGGCGCCAGGCGTCGCGCGGGCTTGATCGCGCGCGGCGCGTCGCCGACGGGCGGGCCGGGACGGTCAGGACGCCACGATCAGGACAAGCCGACGATCAGAACGAACCGTCGCGCGGGTACAGCATGATCCCCAACACCACCAGGATCAGCACCATGGCGCCCACCACGATCCACGTCCAGCCCCACCAACCAAGCGCCAGCGCGCCTAGCACGCAGCACGCGGCCATCGAGGCTCAGCCCTGCCCGCCTGGGGCGCGGTAGACGAGGATGGCGCGAGCACCTTGCTCCGCCGGCAGCTTGTACTCGTGCACCGCCTCCAAGCGGAAGCCGAGGCGCTCGGCTTCGCGTTCGGCGGCGCGCGATTCGCGCGACCAGCTCGGCCCTTTCATCAGCACCAGATCCTTGAACGAGTGGCGCACCTTGCGCAGCACGCGCACGTTCTCGCGCACCGAACTCACCGCGCGCGCCACCACGATGTCGACGCGCTCCTTCGCCAACCAGTCCTCCGCGCGGCTCCATACCGCCTTGGCGTGGCGCAGTTCGAAGCGTTGGATGCAACTCTCGACGAAGTCGACCTTCTTCTTCGTGCTGTCGCACAAGACGAACTGCGCCTCGTGTTCCGCCATGGCCAGCACGATGCCGGGGAAGCCCGCGCCCGTGCCCATGTCGAAGACCCTTCGGCCGAAGAGCGGCACGGCGCGCGTCAAATGCCAGCAATCGAGGTAGTGCTTCGCCGCCACCTCGCCCGGCTGGCAGATGGCGGTGAGGTTGACCGAGCGGTTCGTCTCCAAAAGATGCCGCGCGTGGTCGGCGAAGCGCTCGAGCAGTTCCGCAGACGCCGCCTCGTGGGCGAAGGCCTCTCCCAACGCGGCGCGCAGCTCAGACCGCTCGGGCAACGGCGCCTGCGGGTCGGCCGGCAGCTCGGACTCGGCCAGCTCGGGCTGCGCGGCCGGCTCCGGCTGCTCGGGCACTTCTTCGTTGGAACTCATGGCGCCCAGCTAATCTCGCCCATGGATAGGCTTGTGTCCATGCATCGTTTGAGCCGCGCAGGAGCTCGACGCACGTGGAGCGCATTGCCAGCGCGGTCGCGCCGCGGACGAAACGACGCCTAGGTCTTGGCGACGAGGGCGCGAGCGGGATGGCAGGCCAGCAAGGATTCGAACCTTGAACCTACTGATTTGGAATCAGTCGCTCTAACCGTTAGGAGCTACTGGCCTTCCCGGGCGCCGCGTGCATCGGCCCGCCTAGGCGGTCCGCTTCGCGGCGCGCAGAGGATACGGTCCTCGCCCACGAGCGGCAAGGTTCGCATCCTGCCAGGCTGCAACCGCGCCGCGCCTTGGGTACAGTATTCGGCTGAAGATCCTCGTTCAGGCGCTCGCCGCGAGGTTTCGAAGCTCGGCGGCCCGAGTGACGCGCCGCGCGGCGCGCCCACACGAATCGATATAGAGCGATCCAGCGCGACCTCGATCGCGACGCGCCCCGACCCTCTCCCCCCCCACACAGCGACGCGCCCAGCCAAGATGCGCTCCGACTCCTCGTCCCAGCACCTGCGCCCGCGCACCGTCCCCGCCGACCAGATCGATGTCTCCGCCCTCGAGCCAGCCGCCCTGCGCGTCGTCGCGCGCCTGAAGGACAGGGGCCACGAGGCCTATCTCGTCGGTGGGTGCGTGCGCGACCTGCTCATCGGCCGTCGACCCAAGGACTTCGATGTCGCCACCGGCGCCCACCCGCGCCAGGTCAAGTCCATCTTCGGCAACTGCCGCATCATCGGCCGCCGATTCAAGTTGGTGCACGTCCGCTACGGCGCCAAGGTCATCGAGACCGCCACCTTTCGTCGCGAGCCCGCGCACCGCGAGGGCGAGCCGCTCGACTTCGAGTCGCTCGAGCCCGAGTTGGCCGAGCTCGAGGGTCAGGTGGCGTCGGAGCTGCCGCCCGTCGAGTCCGCTGGCGCGCGCACGACCAAGGCGGCCGACTTGGATGCGTTGCTGATCACAGAGGACAACGAATACGGCACGGCGCAGGAGGACGCGCTGCGGCGCGACTTCACCGTCAACGCGCTGTTCTACGATCCCAAACGCCACGAGATCATCGATTGGGTCGGTGGGCTCGAGGACCTGCAGCGTGGCGTCCTGCGCACGATCGGGGATCCCGACATCCGCCTCGCCGAGGATCCGGTGCGCATCCTGCGCGCCATCAAGTTCGCCACGCGCCTCGGCCTGCGCATCGACGACCCGACCTGGCTTTCGATGTGCAGACATGCGCCGCGTCTCGCGCTTTCGGCGCCGCCGCGCGTGCTGGAGGAGATCCTGCGCCTGCTGCGGTCCGGCTCGGCGCTAGGCGCGTTCCGCATGCTGCGCGCCTGCGACGCCTTGCGCGTCATCCTTCCGGCCGTGGACGAGTACCTGGGCGACAAGGACGATCCGCACGCTGCCGCGCGTGGCGAGACCTTCTGGCGCTTGCTCGAGGCGCTTGACAACGAGGTGCACCAAGGCGTCGAACCCGCCACGGCCGTGCTCGTGGCGCTCCTGTTCCTGCGCATCGTCGAGCGCGAGTGCGATCCCGACACGCGCCTCGCACCCGGCCCGGTCGGGGACCTGCACGTGGTCGCCGCAGAGGTGCTGGAGCCGGTGGCCATGCGCTCGCGCCTGCCGCGCAAGGATGTCGCGCGCGCTCGCCGCTTGCTGGTCATGCAGCGCAAGTTCCACCAAACACCCTCCAAGCGCTTCCGTCCGCTGCTGTTCGCCAGCTCCGAGGACTTCGAAGAGGCGCTGCTCTTGTTCAAGCTGCGCGTGGTGGCGCGTGGACAGGGTTGGGACATCTACGAGGGCTGGCGCGAACGTCGCAGCCAAGCCTTGGAAGCCGCTCCCGATGCGGTGGCGACCGAACGCAAGCAGGTCCGGCGTCGTCGTCGACGCCGTCGCAATGGTCCTTCGGGGCGCGCCGGAACCGTGGATGGCTGAGTGCGAGCTCAGTTAGGTCTTTTGCCGGCAATTAGTTATGGCACGGGCTGGGTTCTCGTGTGGCGTCGACAAGTAGGAATCCGCTTTTTTCTCGCGAGGCCTGTTTGTGGGGTAAGGTTCTTTGGTTCGGAAAGGCCAGAAGCTTCCGGGAGTGCCGGTTGCGTCCAATGCCCCTAGGGCCCGGGTGTGATGCGGGAATGCGGTGCCTGCACACGCGAGAAACCCGGGAGGACGCGACGCAGATGCTCCCGCGCGGGGAAGCTTCGGCCTAGGCCAGGAAACTGGACGAGCCCGCCGGTGCGGCGAGGGCCTAGACCTTCGTCGCACTGGCTCTTTTTGGTCGTCGCCCACCGGTCTTCAGGGGACGAGCGCCGCCCGGCTTGGGCGCGTACCCAAGCAGGCGGGATGCCGATCGAGGATCGCGCGCCACCTCGGGGCGCCTTATCCTCCCTCGCATGCGCACCCGAAGCTTGGCTGAACGCATCCTGCTCGGGCTCGCTTGCCTGTGCGGTCCCACCGTGGCTGCCGGCCGCGGCCATGCCTTGGAGGGCGCCCCTACGCAGGACGTGGTGCGCGAAGGCGTGCTGGCTTCGAGCCCGTCCACGCGCCCAGCCGCGCGCCAGTCGACCGAAGACCCTGCCGCCTTGGAAGTCGACGCCCGCGCCAAGCGAGCCTTCTTGGCGCTCACCGAGGCCGAACGCTCGGAGGTGGCCGACTGGATCTCGAGCACGATCGCCGGACTGAAGTGCTTCCGTGTCAACCTCGTCGCGCGCAGCGTGGCGCGCAGCGCACTGACGGAGATGGACGCTCCCGCGCCCGCCGAGCGTGCGTGGTTCGACCCCAAGGTGCACGCGCCGGCCCAGCCCATCCCGCGCAAGTTGGTGCGCGTCGACGATCCGCGCCACGCAGCGTTGAAGAAGCGCTTCCGGCTCGGCGCGGATCGCCCTTGGAGTCCGGCCGCCAGCTACGACTGGGGTGCCGGACGAATCGTGCGCCAGAGTTTCCGCGACGAGGCGCGTCGCGTCTTCGAGAACGCCTTGCGAGGTCGGGCGCCGCGCGAGGATTGGGTCGAGGCGCTGGTCGAAGCCGGGTTGGACGACGGTTCGCAACGCAAGACGCTGGCGGCCTTCGAGCATCTGTACACCGATCGCGGAGGCAACGCCTTCGAGGGCGTGAGCTTGCACGACGCTTGGAAGAGCGGCGCGGACATCGAGATGCCGGATGTGGATGTGCTGGGCATCGTGCACGCCATCAAGGGCGACTGGACCACCTGGACCGCGCCGGTGCCCGAGCGCGAGCATGCGCGACTGTACGAGACGGTCGGCGGCTGGTTCGCGGAGGCCAAGGCGCACCGCGTGCTGCGCGTCGTTCTCGCGCGCAGCTACCTGGAGGCCGACGAACCGCTGCCCGATGGCTACGCGCATCTGGCGCCGAACTTCCACTGCTTGTGGGACGAGCACGAGTCCGATCCAGCCAAGTTGCTCGCCGCGCTGCCCGCTGCCAAGGAGCAGAAGGCCTGGCTCGAGGCGCTCGCCGCGCGCGTGCGCGCCGACCCGCAGGCGTGGGAACGCGGCCAGGTGCGGCTCGCGGCGCTGAGGCGCGACGCGGCCGAGGTGCGGGGTGTCGCGCTGTGGGTGCTGCAGGAGTACGGAGCCTACGAGCGGCTCGACGCGGGCAAGTAGCCGCCTCCCCCGCCGCCCGTCAAGTTTGCTTGACAGAGGCCGCGGCCACCTCCGCGGTGGCGAAGGCGGCCTGGAAATTGAGCCCGCCGATCGGCCCCTGCAGGTCGAGCAGTTCCCCCACTACGAGGAGCCCCGGTAGCCCGCGCACGCGGCAGGTGCCCGGATCGACCTCGGCGAGATCGAGGCCGCCCGCCGTCACTTCCGCGAAGTCGAACCCGCGCGTCCCGTCGATCGGGATGCGCAGCGCCTTGAGCGCTTGCGCGAGCGCGTGGCGCGCGGGTTTCGCCAGCGTGTTGGCGCGCATGTCGGCCGCCACGCCTGCTTGGGCGAAGGCCGCCTCGAGCACGCGACGCGGCACCTCCAACTCGAGCGCCTTGGCGAGCAGCGGCGCGCCCGTGCGCGCGGCCGCCGCCAACATGCGCTCGCGCAACTCCTCTTGCGTCTCGCCGGCGCAAACATCCAGGCACAGCGCCACATCGCAGGCGCGCCGCTCGTCCTCGGCGCGCGCGAAGGGCTCCGACAAGTCCATCGGTCCCGGCCCCGACACGCCGAGGTGGGTGAACAGCGCCGGGCGCGCACGCTCCGCGGCGACCCGGCCATCGGGTGCGACGAGGCGCACGACCGCGCCCTCGAGCGCGATCCCCGCCAAGTCCTGCACCCATCCCGCGCGCGAGACGAGCGGCACGAGCGCAGGCACCGGTCGCACCATCCGCAGTCCCAACTCGGCGAGCCAGGGGTAGGCGTCGCCCGTGGTGCCCGTCTTCGCGTAGCTTTTCCCGCCGAGCGCCAACACCACTTCTGGCGCGAGGATGGACTCCCCGCCTTCGATGTCCAGCGCCCAGCCGGAGCCGTCGCGCCGCAAGCGCCGCACTGCCTGTTCGTGGCGAATCCGCACGCCACCCGCTAGCGCCCACGCGTGCAGCGCGTCGCGCACGTCGCGCGCCCGGCCCGAGGCCGGGAAGATCTTCTCCCACGGCGCCTCGACGGTGGGCACGCCCAAGGCGTGGAAGCGCTCGCGCACCGCCTTGGGCGGCAAGACGCGCAACGCGTGCTTCAGGAAGCGTTCCCCTCGCGGTCCGAAGAGGCGCGCGGCCTCGGCCGGGCCGAGCGTGGTGGTCAGGTTGCAATGCGTGCCGCCGGAAGCCAGCACCTTGGTCCCGACGCGCGTCGTCTTTTCGAGCAACAACACCCGACGGCCCAGTTCCGCGGCGCGGGCGGCGCACCACAAGCCGGCTGCGCCGGCGCCTACGACGACGAGATCGGGAGGGCGCAACGCCACCAATGATGCTGGCGCTCAGCGCCGCGCGCAACTTGGCCCAATCAGTGTCGTCGCGGCGCGCGAGCCCGACAGCCACGCCATGTTGCCATCCAATCCCGCATGACCAGAGCTCCAGCAAGCGCACGCTCGTCGCACCCACCAAGCCGCGTGGACTGCAGGCGTTCCAAGCCTGGATGCCAAGGAACCATGGCGCCGCCACCGCGTCGGGCGCGGACGCCTCAAGTCGGAGTGGATGCACGCGGCGCCTGCGGCAGCCATGGGCGGCGAGCTGCTTGCGTTTCGTGGTCGGGTTGGTGTTGCAACCTCGCCGAGCGCACGCACAATCTCGTGACCCGCCAGCCATGGACTCAGCCCCCTTCCTCGCCACCGCTCTGGGTCTGTGGGCCGGCATCCTCCACGCCGTCACCGGCCCCGACCACCTCGCTGGTGTCGCACCGCTGGCCGCGCGCGCGCGCACCCAAGCTTGGCGCGCCGGCGCGACTTGGGGTTTGGGGCACGCCTTGGGCGCCGCCAGCGCCGCGACCGTCGCCTTGGCCCTGCGCGACCAGGTGCCCGGCTTGGAAGAGGCTATCTCGAGTTGGAGCGAGCGCATCGTGGGCGTGATCTTGTGCCTGGTGGGCGCCCTCGGCCTCGCGGGAGCTTTGCGCCGGCGCCTGCACGCGCACTCGGCGCCGCGCGGGGCGCTCGGCTTGGGCTTCGTGCACGGCGCCGCTGGGCTTTCGCACTTGTGGGCGGTGCTGCCCTCGCTCGCCTTGCCGGGCGTGCTGGCCCCGGCGGGCTACCTCGGCGGATACGCGCTCGGTGCGTTGGTGGCCGTGTGCCTCTCGGCGCACGCCATCGGCCGTGCGGGAGAGCGCCTTGGCGGCCAAGGTGTCGAGCGGCTCGCGTCCTTCGCCAGCCTCGTCGTGGGCGCTTGGTGGCTGGTGGTCTCGGCCTGAGTCGCGACGGCGCGCCGCGGAGTCGTGGGCGCTCTCGTGGCGCCGCTCGTGGGATCGAGCGCGGAGTGCGCGCTCAGCCGCCCGAGATCTCGTCCTCGAAGCCCGCGTCGCCTTCGCCCTCGAGAGCGCACGGCGGCGCGTCGTCGTCGCGCGATGCGAGCCAACCGTGCGGCAGCGCGACCTGCTTTTGCGCGCCAGCCTTGCCGCGGATCGCGCGCAGCGCGTTCATCGGGAACTCTTCGTCCATGTCGAGGCGCGCGAGCGCCGCGTGCAGTTGTTCGAGGGTCTCGACGCGCACCAACGCCTCGCGCACGGCGCTCGAACCGCGGAAGCCCTTCGTGTACCAGGCGCACCACTTGCGCATCTGCCGCATGCCCATCTCGAGCCCGAAGAACTCGATCAAGAGCCGCGCGTGCTCGTCGAGGATGGCGCACACCTCGCGCAGGTTCGGCGGCCGCGGCGTGGGCCGCCCCTCGAGCACGGCGGCGAGCTCGAGGAACAGCCACGGGCGGCCCAGGCAGCCACGACCGACGATGACGCCGTCGCAGCCGGTGGCGCGCAGCATGCGCAACGCATCGGTGGCTTCCCAGATGTCGCCGTTGCCGAGCACCGGGACCGAGCGCACGCGCGACTTGAGCGCGCCGATGGCGTCCCAGTCGGCCGTGCCCGAGTAGAGCTGCTGCGCCGTGCGCGCGTGCAAGCCGATCGCCGCGCAGCCTTCCTCCTCGGCGATGCGACCCGCGTCCAAGAAGGTCGGCAGCTCGTCGGAGACGCCCTTCCTGACCTTGATGGTCAAGGGCACCTGTCCAGCCCCTTTGACAGCCGCGCGCACGATGTTCGCCAAGAGCCTAGGCTTCAGGGGGATGGCGCTGCCACCGCCCGAGCGCGTCACCTTCGGCACCGGGCAACCGAAGTTCATGTCCAGATGGTCGACGCCCGAGTCGGCGAGGCTGCGCGCCATCTCGCCGGCCTCCGTCGGGTCGGCCGCGTACATCTGCACGCTGCGCGGAGTCTCGTCGGGGCGCGAGTCGGCCAAGAGCCGCGTCAAGCGGTTGCCGCGCAGGTAGCCCTTGGCCGAGATCATCTCCGACACGTACAAGCCCGCGCCGAAGCGGCGACACAGCTTGCGGAACGGATAGTTCGTCACGCCCGCCATCGGCGCCAGCACCACCGGCGGCCACACGCGCAGGGACCCGATGGCCAAGGCGCGGAACTCGCCCGGCGCGGCGCTCTGGGTGGAGGCGTTGCGCGCGGATACCCAGGCCGGCTGCGCGGCGGTGCGCGACGGCTCGTCCTGCGCGTGGCCGTTCGCGGCTTCTGCGCGTGGGGAGGGCTCGCACGAGGAGGGCCCGTGCGGGGCGTGGTCGTGTGGTGCGTGCATGGGATGGCCGCAGCTGCGCGCGCGGCGTTCAGCCGCCTTGCCTCGGAGCCTTGCCAGCGTCCTTCTGTGGCGCGTCCTTCTGTGGCGCGTCGCCGCTGGCGGGCGCAGCGGCTTCGGCTGGCTTTTGGGCCATGGCCTTCTTCTGCGGGCTCATGGGCAAGCCTCGTCCGTCGTCGACCTTGGTCTCCAGCGCCTTCGTCTGCAGGCGTCCTGCCACGCGTTGGCGCACGACCTCGACCACCGAACCGTCGGCGGCGTAGGCGACGAGCATCTCGCCGTCGTGCGTGCGCACGAGGTGCGTGCTGGCATCCTTGTCGAGTCGCATCTCCCAGCGTCCGATGGCGGGATCCCAGCCCTCGAACCACAGCACCTTGAACGCGCCCGGATTGCGGTGGAAGCCCATCGCCAACAAGCCGGTCGCGCTGCCGCAGTCGACCAGCGCGATGCGGTCCTCGATGCTGGTGGTGTCCAGCAACGCGCCGTCGAGGCGGCGCTCGACGTTGGTCCGTCCGCCGACGTTCTCGCCCTTGACGAGCATCTCGCGACCGTTGCTCGCGAGCTTGACGCTGAACGAGACCACTTCGCCATTCTTGATCGTCTGCACGACCGAGGTCTCGCCAGCGGCGACGGTCGCGGAGCCGGGCAGGGCGATCCGCCCCGCGTAGGTCAGCGAACCGTCGAACCTGCGCGTCACGACCCAGCGCTCGCCACTGACGCGTTCTCCCACGGCGCGCGTCTCGACACGGCCATGCATGACGGCTTCGCCGCCTGGCCAATCGACTTGGCCGACTTCGATGGGTTGGGTGAACTCCTCGCGCATCGCCTGCATGCGCGCCCCCAGTCGCTCCACGAGCCCGTCGAGCTCCAAGCGGGGCAGCACGCGTCCGCGCAGCACCACGTACTTGGGCGAGCGCAGCGCGGCGATGTCGGCCTCGGGATCGCCTTCGACCACCACGAGGTCGGCGATGCGCCCGGGCGCCACCACCCCGCGGCGCGTCTGGCCGAGCGCGGAGGCGGCTTCGCGCGTGGCGAGGCGCAGGATGCGCGCCGACGGCAGGCCGGCGCGCTTCAGCATGGACAGTTCGTCGTGCAGGGCGACTCCCGGCAGCATCCACGGGCTCGGCGCGGCGCTGCCCGGCACGATGGTGGCGCCGGCTTCGTGCAGCGCGGCGGCGAGGCGGCCTTGCATGTCGACCACGCCCACGCCCTCCTTAAGGCGCGCGGGTTGGGCCTCGAAGAAGGCGCGTCGCCCCTCGAAGTCGGCCTGCCAGATCTGCACGTAGTACGGCGTGACGTACTTCAGCTCGGGCGTGCCCTCCTTGGGCGGCAACAACCGTCGAGCCCACAGCGCCAAGGTCGGGACGATGGCGCGCCGCGCCTCGCCCAGCCGGCGCGCGTTGGCCACGAGCTCGTTCTCCACGGCCCTGTCCCAGCCGCTGCGCGCCTCGAGCAGCACATCGAGGTGGTGGAATCCGTCTTGACCGGCTTCCAAGGCCTCGAGCAAGGTCGAACGCGCCAGGAGCGGTCCCCACACCTTGCGCTCCTGCGCATGCGCCAACGCGATGGCGCGCTTCCAAACCGGCAAGGACAGCCCCGGCGAGACCACGTATTCCTCGAAGCCCAGCTCGTGGAGCCGCGGCAGCTTGTCCTCGAGGGCGGCGACATCGGCGCAGACGACGGCGCTGTTGGAAAGCGGCGGGACTCCATCGAGCACCGCACCGCAACCAGTGATCCACGGTCCGGGCACGCGGTCGCGCGCCGCGAGTTCGCGCTCGAGTCCGATGCGCGCGATGTCGTTGCCCACATCGCGCACGAGCGTGATGCCCGACGACACGTACAGCGGATCGTGGTCGGCGTCGTGGTTGACGAAGCCGTCGACGAGCCCGGGCGCCAGGTGCAGTCCGGTCAAGTCGACGACGCGCGCGCCTGCGGGGATGGCCAGGTCGGGACCGACCGCCACGATGGTGTCGTTCTCGACCAGCACCACCGCGGGCGCGGCGGGCGAATCGTCGACGAGCGTGTGGACCACGGCCCCCTTGAGGGCCACCACTTCCAGGATGAGCGCCAGCATCGCGGCTACTGTAATGAAAGCGGGATCCGGCGTGCACTGCGCTATGCTCGCGGGGATGGAGGAACGCGCAAGAGTTCGGTTGCTGGGCGAGTCCACCGGCGGTCCGTGGATCTTCGGTAGATCGGTGGCCCCCGTGGATTGGAAACCGCGGGACGGCGACTTGGTCGATGTCGAGGACGAGCGCGGCCAGCATGTGGGCACCGGCTTTTGGAACAGCCGCTCCGATGTGCGCGTGCGGCTCTTGTCGCGCGGCAAGAAGAGCGATGTGCGCCAGGAGCGCGAGTTCCTGCTGCGCAAGCTCGCCGCCGCCGACCGCTTGCGACGGAAGACCTTGCGCCTGCCGGACACGACCAGTGCTTGGCGCCTATGCCATGCCGAGGGCGACGACTTGCCGGGGTTGATCGTCGACAAGCTGGCCGATGCGCTGGTGGTCGAGCACCACGCGCTGGCGTTCTGGCAGCGGCGCGCGTTGGTCGAAGAAGTGTTGCTGGAGCTGCATCCCGGCGCCAAGGTCGTGCATCGCGTGCCCAAGGGAGCCGCCGACGCCGAGGGCTTCGATCCCGAAGAGTCGCCGCGCGACGTGGGCGAGGTCGAGATCGAGGAGAACGGGTTGAAGTTCCTCGTCGCGCCCGGCGCCGGCCACAAGACCGGTTGGTTCTGCGACCAGCGCGACAACCGCCTCAAGGTGGCGCAGTTGTGCAAGGGTGCCGATGTGCTCGATGTGTGCTGCAACATGGGCGGCTTCGCGTTGCAAGCCGCGTACTCGGGCGCGTGGCGCGTGCGCGGAGTCGATCTCGACGAGGTCGTGCTCGAACGCGCGCGCGACGCGGCGCGCCGCAACAACCTCGCCAACGTGGAGTACATCCACGCCGACGGCTTCGACGCCCTGCGTGGCGTCGCTCGCGAGAAGGACCGTCCCGGCGTGGTCGTGGTCGATCCGCACAAGCTGATCCGTTCGCGCGCGCGCGACGAGGAGGGCTTGAAGAAGTACAGCGACTGGAACTCGCTCGCCATCGCCGCCGTGCGCCCGGGCGGCATCGTGGCGACCTTCTCGTGCTCGGGCGCGCTCGACCTGCCCAGTTGGTTGGGCATCGTGTTCCGCTCGGCGCGCCGTGCCGAGCGCGAGGTGCGCCTGCTCGAGATCCTGGGAGCCGGTCCGGACCACCCCCAACGTCCGGACTTCGCCCGCTCGCGCTATCTGAAGGGGGCCATCCTGGCCGTGGACTGAAGCGCCCCCGCTCCCGCGGAGCGGGAGTTGAACGCCGCGCCACCGCTCGCCATACTCTTCGCCAGCGAGACCCCTCGCTCCACGCGCCCTGCTGGACCCCAAGGTCCAGGAGGGCGCGTCCGTCGGGCGGGGGCGGTTTTGTGACAACCAACACCTCCTCGCCGCCCGCCACCACCGACGCAGCCCGACCGAAAGCTTCGCAAAGGACCCGCAACATGAGCCTTCAACTCCTCGTCGCCCAGGACCAATGGCAGGAATTCGACGACGCCTGGACCAAGCTCATCTCCTCTGGCGGCCCCGTCGAGGAAGTCGTCGCCGCGCTGCGCATCGTGCAGGAGAAGAAGCGCTTGGCGCGCTGCATGCAGATGGTGCGCACGCACGTCGAGGCGCTGTCCTTGACCGGACGCCACGCCGACGCCGCGCGCCTGCTTGGCTGCGTCGTCTCCAGCGGCTCGGGTGGCGGCGAGCTGGCTCCGATGATGTTCGAGCACATCGAGAAGGCTTGGGGCTCCAACGCGTGGTATCCGGCCTACGCCGCGATCGCCGGCATCAAGGAAGGCAACTCCGATGCGCGCGGCGTGTGGATCTCCTTCGAGCGCCTGCTGGCCTTCGAGGAGGGCAAGCTCGTCCACCACCCGGGCGGCTGGGGCGTCGGCGAAGTCGTCAAGTTGCATCCCGAGACGCTCGAGGTCGATGTGCGCTTTGGATCCGGCAAGAAGGACCGCTTCCCGCTTTCCGCCGCGGTCGACATCTTCGAGCCTTTGTCCGAGGAGGACCTGCGCGCGCAGAACTACCGCGACGCCGACGGCTTGAGGAAGCGCATGAAGGACGACCCGCTGTCGGTCCTGCGCGCGATCTTGTCGCGCCACGGTGGTCGTGCATCCAACACAGGCATCAAGAACGCCATGCTGCAGATCGGCATCGACGGCAGCGCCTGGAGTTCCTGGTGGAAGCGCGCGCGCCAAGCGGCCGAGCACAGCGAGTGGTTCCGGGTCACCGGCACCGCCGCCAAGGGCGACATCATGCTGCTGCGCGCCGCCACCGACCCGGTCGCCGACATGCGCCGCACGCTCGAGCATCTCGGCTCGCTGCAGGACTTGATGGCGCGCTTGAAGACGCTGCTCGCCAGCAAGCCCACGCCCGACATGCACGCCATGATGCTCGAGGTGCTCGAGAAGAAGATCGCGGCCAGCACCGAGAAGGACTCGGTCAAGCTGCCGGCGTTGATGCTCCTGCGCGACGAGCGTGGCAGCACGCCGCAACTGCTCGTCGAGCGCCTGCGCCTCGCCGCCGCCGAGCCCGCCCCCGCCGACGCGGCCACGCCGCCCGCGCTGTGGAAGCTCTTCAACCTGCTCGTGCAGATGCGCGACCAGGAGCGCTGCGTGGCGTTGCTGCAGGAAGTGCTGCCCGAGACCTGGGCCGACGAGGGCCTCAAGCACATCGCGCACGCCCCCCAGCACACCGTGCGTCCGCTGATCGACGCGCTCGCCTCCGCCGGCCGCAAGACCGAGTTGGCCGCGCTGTACTGCGAACTGCTCTCGCGTCCGCTGCGCGCGCCCGATGTCCTCGTCGCCTTGGCCCGCATGGCCGAGAGCGGCAAGCTCAAGGGCACTTGGCCGGCCGCGTCGGCGCGCGCGCAGGCCATGCTTACGCTCGCCGTCAACTTGCGCGTGCGTCACGCCCAGGCCAAGGCCGCCGGCGCGAAGAAGCTCGAGGAAGCGCTCGAGCGCACCAACGAGCGCCTCGTCGAGCTGTTGTCGAAGGGCGAAGAGCCGCTGTTGAAGCGCCTCCTCGACCAAGCCGACAACACGGCGCTGCGCTCGGCGCGTTCGTTGGCGCGACGCGGCGTGGACGAGCGCCTCGAGAACGTGGTCTCCGAGCTCACGTTCAAGCTCGCCACCGCCGCCGAGAAGGAAGCCGAGGGTTGGTTCTGGAACGATGGCCGCATCTGGACCACCAAGGCCGGCCTCGAGCGTCGCAGCGGCGAGCTCAAGCACCTGCGCGAGGTGAAGATCCCCGCCAACCAGGACGCCATCGGCCGCGCCGCGGCGATGGGCGACTTGTCGGAGAACGCCGAGTGGGAAGCGGCCATCGAAGAGCAACGCAACCTCACCAATCGCGCGCAGGAGATCGAGGCTGAATTGCGCCTGGCCGAGTTGATCGAGAACGCCATCCTGCCGGAGGGCGTGGCTTCTCCGGGAACCAAGGTGGTCTACCGCGACGCCAGCGGGGCCCACGAGGTGGCGATCCTCGGTCCCTGGGACGGCGAGGACAATGAATCCGCCATCTCCTACCGCGCCCCCTTGGCGTGGGGCTTGCTCGGGCACAAGGCCGGCGAAACGGTGTCGATCCAGCTGCCGAGCGGCGTGGTCGAAATCACCCTTCAAGCCGTCACGGCCATGCCGATGGAAGCCTGAACGAGTCCGAGGTCGGCGCTACGGTCACGACACAAGGCCATGCAAGTCATGGCCTTGTGTCATTTTCTTCGTCCGGGAGTGGGTGGACAGGAATTCATATCAATCCTTCATGAACTAGTGTACGAATAGATAGACAGATGACCGTACTCCCCGCATCGCCGATCGAGCGCTTGCGCGTCCTCGCCGACGCCATGCGCTTGCGCATCCTCCTCTTGTTGGAGCGCGGGGAGTTGTCGGTGGGCGAGCTGGCGCGATCGTTGGGCACGAGCCAGTCGCGCGTCTCCAACCACCTGAGGCTCCTGCGCGAGGCGCACGTGCTGCGCGAGCGCCATGAAGGACGCAGCACCCTGCTCTCCTTGGCGATCGTCGACGATCCCCTGGCCGCGCGCTTGTGGGAAGCGCTGCGCGAAGATGTGGCGCGCCAGCCCGAGGCGGCCGCCGACCTCGAGCGGCGCGAACGCGTGCTGGACGAGCGCCGTGGCAAGGACGGCGACTTCTTCGACGCCGTGGCCGGACGCTGGGACAAGATCGGCACCGACTTCGCCACCGGGGTGGCGCGCGAGCGCGCGCTCGGGGCCCTCTTGCCGCGCGGCATGGTGGTGGCGGATCTGGGTTGCGGCACCGGCTGGGTGTCGCGCTCCTTGTGCGGACTGGTGTCGCGCCTCGTGTGCGTCGATCGCTCGGCGCGCATGCTGGAGGTGGCAGCATCGAAGATGCCGCCGCTTGGGGCCGGCGTGGCAGTCGAGTACCGCCGTGGCGAACTCGACCAATTGCCCATCGAGACCGGCGAACTGGACGCCGCGGTGTGCGCCATGGTGCTGCACCACCTCGAGGATCTGCATCCATCGCTGTCCGAGATGCGTCGCGCGCTGCGCGCCGGCGGAGCGCTGTGCATCGTCGAACTCGCCCCGCACAAGGAGGCTTGGATGAAGGATGCGCAGGGTGACCTGCGCCTCGGCATCGAGCCGCGCGATCTCGTCGAGGCGCTGCGCCGCGCAGGCTTCGAGGACATCGCGCTCGAGTCCCCCAACGACCTGTACCGCCCGCGTCGCGACGACGGCACGCGTGCGGAGCTTCCCCTGTACCTCGTGCGGTGCCGCAAGCCGGCCCGCGACTGAAACCTTGCCACTCCGCCGGGCCTCGCGGCTTGGCGACCAACAACGATTCGAGAACCACAACCATGGCGACCAGCACCAAGACCAAGAAGACCCAGGCCCTCGACTACAAGGTCAAGGACATCAACCTCGCCGCCTTCGGGCGCAAGCAGATCGAGCTCGCCGAGCACGAGATGCCCGGCCTGATGGCGCTGCGCGAGGAGTACAAGCGCCAGCAGCCGCTCAAGGGCGCGCGCGTCACCGGCTCG
>SXXH01000231.1 GCA_005789645.1 Planctomycetia bacterium | reverse complement strand
GACGTAGTCCGGCGCGTACAGGATGCCGCGCGCCATCAAGTCGCGCGCGTGGCGCGTCTCGTGCAACTGGTTGTTCGCGACGCCGCCGATCGCGCGGCACTTGAGGCGCGGGATCGTCTGGTCGTTGAGGCCGGCGCCGCGCGCGCAGGGAGCGTAGATATCGCAGGCGACGTCGAGGTGGTCCTTGTCGGAGACGGTCGCGTAGCCGTGCTGTCCGGCGAGCTGCGCCACGCGCTCTTCGTTGATGTCGCAGATCGTGATCCGCGCACCTTCGGCCTTGAGCAACTCGGCCAACCGACCACCGACGGCGCCCACGCCTTGGATCAGGACGTGCTTGCCCTTGAAGTCGATCTTGCCCTCGAGCTGTTCGAGGATGGCGCGCATGCCGTGCACGCAGCCGATGGCGGTGTAGGGGCTCGGGTTGCCCGAGCTGCCCGACTCGCGCGACAGGCCCGTGACCCACTTGGTGGCCTTCTTGACCTCCTCGAGATCGCCGATGCCGATGTTCATGTCCTCGGCGGTGATGTACTTGCCGCCGAACGAGTCGACGAAGCGCCCCATGGCGTGGAACAGCTCGGGGCTCTTCTTGCGCGGGTCGCCGATGATGACGGACTTGCCGCCCCCAAGGCCCGTGTCGGCCACGGCCGACTTGTAGGTCATGCCCTTCGACAGGCGCAGCACGTCGTAGAGCGCCTCGTCCTCGGAGGCGTAGGGCAGCATGCGCAAGCCGCCAAGCGCGGGGCCCAGCGTCGTGTCGTGCACCGCGATGATGGCGTGCAAGCCGCTCTTCTGGTCGCGGCAACGGGCGACCCTCTCGTAGCCATCGACGTTGATATCGGTGATTTCCATCGCTCGTTCGGGCTGGGCCTGTGGGCTGGGCTGGGACAGTGGGACGGAAGATGGGGCGTAGCAGTATAGGGACTAGGCGCGCGAGCCGTCGAGGTTCACCGCACCAGCAGGCCCGGAATCAACCCAAGTCGTGCAGGAGCCTGCTACCCTCGCCATGTGATCCGCGTCGCGCGCACCGACCACCAGCCCACGCCGCCACCCTTGGAGCGGACCGCCTTCGTGGTGCTGTGGGCGACGGGATCGGACACGGCCTTGGACGGGGTGTTCAAGGTCGAAGCCCTGAAGCGCCACGCGCCTGACGAGCCGTGGCAGACCTTCGAGGCCCTGTGCAAGCCCGAGGCCGACTCGGACCCGGTCGCCAGCGCCCGCATGGCGGCCGAGTACGGCGTCGATGCGCGCGAGTTGGGGGCGGCCGAACCGGTGCAGGGCGTGTTCGAGCGACTGGCCGGGTTCCTCGAAGGTTGCACGGTGCTGACGGCCGACGCCGAGGGCTTCGAGGCGTGGTGGAGCCATCACTTGGCGCCCGCGACGCCGCCGGCGTCCTTGGGCTTGTGCGACTTGGCCGCGCTGTTCCTGCCCGGGCGCCTGGCGCTGCGTCGCGAGGAGCTCGTGGCCGATCTCGCCGGCGGCGAGCGCCGCGCCATGCGCGCCAGCCAGGTGCAGGCGGCCTTCGTCGAACTGGCGACGCGCGTCCACCAACTGCCGCGCGAGGTGCTGCACTTGTGCGTGCACGGCCTGGTGCAAGCGTGGCGCGGCTACGCGGCCTGCGACGAAGGGGCCGCCGCGCGCTTGCGACTGTCGATCGCCGTGCTCGACCGGGTGGATCGTTGGAGCGGCGGCGGCGGGCTCGACTTCGCGGCCTTGCCCTCCGGCGTGCTCTCGGCCCTGGCGCGGGAGGATGTCGAGCTCGCCGAGCTGGTCGCGGCTTGCGCGCCACGCTGCTCGGCCGATGTGCCGCGTTGGCGCGAACTCGCGAGCCTGCCGCCACGCCACGAACCGGACGAAGAACGGCCGATGCTCGAGGAGGACCTCGCGCGGCTCGACGAGGTGTTCGAGGTGCACCTGCCGCGCGCCTTCGCCGTCGACGGCGCGCCGGCCAAGGTGCGCCGCGCGCAACACGAGCTGGCGCGTCAAGTGGGCTTGTCACTCGGGCGGCGCGAGCTGTTGATGGTCCACGCCCCCACCGGCACGGGAAAGACCCTGGCGTACCTCGTGCCAGCCCTCCTGTGGGCGGCGCGCAACGAGGTGCGCGTGGGCCTCGCCACGTACACGCGCGCCCTGCAGGAACAGGCTTGGGACAAGGAGGTGCCGCGCGCCGTGCGCGCCTTGCGCGCGGCCGGAGTCGAGCCCATGCCGCGCGTGGCGGTGCTCAAGGGCCGCGAGAACTACCTGTGCTGGCGCGCGCTGCGCCACGCCACGCCCGAGGACGACTCGCCCGACGCGTGGCTGGCGTGGACGCGCCTCGCAATGTTCGCCCTGGTCGACCCCGACGCGGACCTCGACCGCCTGCCGGGTCGCGCGCCGCTCGTGCTCGAGGACTCCAGCTCGTTCGCCAAGGCGCACGAAGCGGCGCTGCAGGCGTGCCGCGCGCGACCGGCATGCTGCCTGCACAAGGCCGACAAGGACGCCTGCGGCGCGGAGGTCGCGCGACTGAAGGCCGAGCGTTGCCATGTCGTCGTGGTCAATCAAGCCTTGGCCTTGTCGCGCCAGGAGTTCTTCCGCGTGCTGGTCTTCGACGAGTGCGAACACCTCCACGACCAAGCCCACGCGGTGTGGAGCCGCACCTTGCCGCTCGAGGACATCCCCGCGTTGCTGCAGCGCCTGCGCCAGCCGCGGCGCACCCAGTCGCGCGCCGTGATCAACCGGCTCGAGGACGCCTTGGGGTTCGACGAAGAGGCCCTCGAGCACCTCGAGGCGGCCAAGCTGTCGTGGCAGGACCTGCGCGCGGCGTACGCGTCGTTGGCCCTCGCCGTGCAAGCCTTCGACGCCTGGCGCCAAGGCGAAAGCCGCGCGCGGCCGGAGCGCGAGCTGCACTCGTTGCTGCGCGAGTGGATCGTCGACCACGCGGAGGACTCGGCCGACCTGCTCGAGGCGCGCGTCGAGTGGGAGCAAGCCGCCAACGAGATGGACGCCGCGTTGGCGGCGCTGGCCGAGCTGTCGTCGCGCGGCCCGGGAGTCCCGGGCTCGACGCGTCGCAACCTCGACCTCGCGCGCACGGAACTGGCGGAACAGGTCGAGACGATGCGCGCCTGGATCCCGATGGCCGAGGGCAAGCCGCGCTTCCTCGCGCGGACCTTCCACGATGTCGAGATCGAGCAGCGCGGCGCGAACCGGCGCGTCGTGCTGGCCTCGCGGGTGCTCCTGCCGCACGAGTTCCTCGGCGACCTGTACTACCCCGACCTGCACGGCGCGATCTTCGTCTCGGCCACGACCTGGTTGCGCGGCTCGTTCGAGAGCTCGCTCGCCTACCTCGGCGTCGGGCGCCCGATGGCGGTCGCCGGCCACGCGCTGCGCACTTGGCGCGCGGAAGAGGCCTTCGACTACGGCCGCGTGCTGGTCTGCCTGCCGTCCGACGCGCCCTCGCCCGCGCAGGCTGGCAAGCAGCGCTTCCTCGAGTACGTGCGCACCTTCGTGGCGCATCTCGCCGAGCGCACGCGCGGCCGCGCCTTGGTGCTGTTCACCAGCCACGACGACCTGCGACGCGTGGCGCTCGAGCTCGAGGGCTTCTTCCGCGCGCGGCGCCTGCCGCTCTTGTGGCAAGGCATGCCGGGCGCGTCGAAGGAGGAACTCGCCGAGCTGTTCCGCGCGCGCGTCGACGCGACGCTGCTGGGCGTGGACACGTTCTGGCACGGCGCCGACTTCCCGGGCGAGACGCTCGAGCACCTCGTGATCGCCAAGCTGCCCTTCGGCGTGCCGGATCGCTACCACCACGCCCAATGCGCCGCCCTCGGCCAACAGGAGCAGGAACGCGCCATCTACAAGCCGCGAGCGCTCGCCACGCTGCGCCAGGGCTTCGGGCGATTGATGCGGCGCGAGACCGATCGCGGCGTCGTGTGGTTGCTCGACCACCGCGTGTACGAGCCGCGCCACCGCGAGTTCCTGCGCGAGTTGCCGCTCGCGGACCTGCATCCCGACCAGTGCGGTGCGCGGCTCGCGCGCGCCACGACCGAGCAGTGCTTGCAGAAGAGCTTCGCGTTCATGAGCCTCTTGGCGGACATCCGACGGCGCTCGCTCGACACGCCCTTCCTGGGACCGACCGAACGGCGCCTCGAACTTCCCGCGCGGGACGAACCGCGCGCGGAACCGGCTCCGCGCCGACCGCGCCGCGTCGAGGAGGAGCCGCCGGACATCTCCAGCGAGGAACTGCCGTTTTGAGCACCAGCGCGACCGACACTCCGCCCCATCCCGATTCCGATCCGCTCGAGCCGCGTCCAGCGCGGGTCGCGGCCCCGCAGGCTTGGACCGAGATCCGCGTGCTGGTGCCGCTCGGTTGGCACGAACTGGTGGCCGAGGCGCTGGCCTTCGATGGATGCAGCAGCGTCGCCTTCGGGAGATCCTCGTTGGCGGCCGAGCCCGTGCCCGAGGACCACGAGGTCGTGCGCTCGTTCGTGTCCAGCAAACTTGACACACCGGAGTTCCGCTCCATGGTGCGCGCGGCCCTCGACTCCTTGGCCGAGGCCAGCGGCGCCGAAGAGCTCGCCGGGTTGCCGCTCTCCTTCAAACCGCTGCCCCCCGAGGACTACGCCAATTCGTGGAAGAAGTCGTGGAAGCCCTTCCGCGTCGGCCGCATCGCCGTGCACGCGCCATGGAGCCGGATCGCGCCGCGCGCCACGGACCTCGTCATGGTGCTCGAGCCCGGCGCCACCTTCGGATCCGGCCGGCACCCGACCACGCGCTTGTGCCTCGAGCTGCTGCAAGGCGTCGTCGCGCCGAACGCGCGCGTGCTCGACGCCGGCACCGGCACCGGCATCCTCGCCGTGGCGGCCGCGCTGCTGGGCGCGGGCGAATGCGTGGGCTTCGACATCGATCCGCACTCGCAACCGAACGCCGAGGATCTGGCTCGCTCCGCCGGCATGGAGGCGCGCTGCCGCTTCCTGACCGGCGGGTTCGAGAGCATCCCCGAGGGCGCCTTCGACCTCGTGGTGGCGAACATCTACAGCGACATCCTTCAGGCGCAGGCGGGTCGCATGCGAGCCATGCTGGCGCCCGGCGGCCGCTGGATCGCCAGCGGCGTCCCCACGCCGCACGACCGCGCCACGCGCGCCGCCTTCGAACGCGCAGGGTTGGCGATCCAACGCCATCTCGTGCGCGGTCGTTGGCAGGCCTACTGCGGCGTCGCGCGCGAACAGCTAGCCTGACCGCCCGTGGCGAAGATCGTCCTCCTGACCCAACGCACGCCGTGGCCGCCCGACCGCGGCGACAAGATCACGACATGGCGCCTCTTGGAGCGCATGGCGCGCCACCACGAGGTGCACTCGATCTCCTTCGCGCACGGCGAGGACGACGAGCGCGCGGCCGAGACGCTGCGCTCCAAGGGCTTGCGCGCCACCACCGTGTCGTGGAGGAAGGGCCCTCAACTCATGCGCGCCGCGGCGCTCCTCGCCACCACGCGGCCGATCACCTTGGGCGTGTACGGTTCCGGGCGCATGCAGCAGGCGGTCGACGCGGCGCTCGTCGGCGCGGACCTCGCCTACGCGTACTCGTCGTCGATGGCGGCCTTCCTCTTGCGCCACGGCCGAGTGAAGCGCGTCATGCACTTCGCCGAGCTCGACAGCGACAAGTGGCGCCAATACGCACGACGCGTCGCTCCGCCGGCCAAGTGGGTCTGGGAGCGCGAGGCGCGCACGCTGCTGCGCTTCGAACGCCGCGTGGCGGCCGAGTTCGACGCCAGCATCCTCTGCACCCCGCTCGAGCAACAAGTGTTCGAGCGCCACATTCCCGGTGTCGATTCGCGCGTCTTGCGCAACGGCGTCGATCTCGAGTATTTCGCGCCACGCCGCGACCTGCGCCGCGCCGGGGAATTGGTCTTCACCGGCGTGATGGACTACGAGCCGAACATCGACGGCGTCGAGTGGTTCGTGCGCGAGATCCTGCCGCTGGTGCGCACGCGCGTGCCGCAGGCGCACTTCACCATCGTCGGTTCCAAGCCCGTGCCGCGCGTGCAAGCCCTCGCCGCGGTCGAAGGCGTGGTCGTCACTGGCCGTGTCGAGGATGTGCGCGAGCACCTGCACCGGGCCTCCGTGTCCGTGGCGCCCTTGCGCATCGCGCGCGGCATCCAGAACAAGGTGCTGGAGGCCATGGCCGCCGGCCTCCCGGTCGTGGGCACGACCTCGGCCACGCAGGGCGTCGAATGCCAACCCGGGCGCGATTTGGTGGTGCGCGACGATCCGGTGCAATTCGCAAGCGAGGTTGCGGGACTGCTCGAGCACCCGCACGCGGCCGAGGAGCTGGGAGCGCGCGGCCGGGCCTTGGTCGAAGCACGCTACGACTGGGAGAACACCCTGGCGCCGCTCGACGCATGGATCGACGAGTGGCTGGCCATGCGGCGGCGAGTGTGACCGTTGCGAGGTTGACGGCCCAGCGTGTGCTTGCTCGCACCTGACGACCCGCACCTCAGGACTCGGGGTCCACGACTCCCCCCGGATTTCGGGTGCGTGGGAACGTCGCTCCAACCTGAGGCCTGCGCCTGCAAGGAACGGGTGAAAGCGCCTCGGCAGGGTGGCTTGCCTGCCACGCCACGCCTCAGGAGAGCGTCTAGCAAGGTGGAGGGAGGACGCGAGCGCGTGGCCGGGGGGGCCCCGAGCTCGCGGCCCTCTCCAGCCCATCCCACCTGCGCCAACCCATGCTGACTCGATCTGCACCGGCCTCGCGGCCGGCACCTGCTCGTCTTGATGCTCATCCGGCCGGACTCCGCGCAGATGCAACCGGCCCGAATGCAAGCGGCCATGCCGCAGTTGACCAATCTGTCGCGCCCATCTCTAGCGGGCCTACCGCTACCGAGCCGCGCATGAGCGGGCTGAGCATTGGCGAGCCGACCTCTAGCGAACCGGCTGCCGTCAGTCGCAGGCCCAAGGACGAGCCCGAGACCGATCCCAAGCCCGCACCAAACCGCGACGGGCCGGGCGCCTACTGGGATCGAGCCGATGCCCTGCGCTGGGCGGTGGCTTGCGGACTGGCTTGCACAGGTCTGGTCACGGCACTCGACTGGCTGTGGGTGGAATTGCCCGAACAGCCTTGGCTGTTGCGCTGGACCCGCATGGCTGCGGACCATCCGTGGCGTACCGGCTTGGCCGGCGGGGCACTGTGCCTCGCAGTCTGGCCCCGCAGGCAATGGGTCCGTACCCCAGATGCAAGCAGCTCAGGTGCAAGCAGATCCGACACAAGCGGATCCGGCACAAGCACCTCGAGCGCGAGCAACTCGGGTGCAGCTAGCCTAGGTGCGAGCCGAATGGGAAGTGGAACGGGCGCACAAGTCCAGCCCGGCAATCCCCGCAACAACGACGACATAAGTCAAATATGGTTAAACGGTTAAACGAATGCAGCGAGGCCGAATGGTGGGGCCCTTTTACAGACAGGCATCTAGGAATGCGTGCTCGAAGAGCGTAGTTTATAGAACCGTTTGCATCCGCCATTCAGGCAGAGGCTGCGGGCCAAACTTCCATGACAGACGTAGCGCCGCCGACCGCGATCCTCGTGACGGATTGCCCCATCTTCTCCGGTCCCGTGAAGTTGGACCGGTTGAACACTTCCGTGGGGATCGACTTGGGTTCGCTGGACCGCTCGCTGGCTGTCAGCCGCGAGGTTCGCCTGCCGCGTGCTTCCGTGGTGGTGACCACGGTGGCGCGGCACATGATCCGCATCAGCAAGTCGGGCGAAAAGGTCGACTCCATCGTTGTCTACGGCAGCGTGCAGGACCCGGCCGCCCACCCCGACATGCGCGCCATCACCGAGAACCTGCGCGAACTGCGCAACAAGTGGTTCTCCAAGGCCAAGCTGTGCCTCCTGACCGAGGCCAGTACGATCACGCCCGAGCTGCCTAGATTGCTCGGCATCTACGACCGGGTCTATGTCCGCTTCGAGTACGGCACGGCCAAGTCCTACGCCGCGGCCACCGACAAGAAGGCGGCGGACTACACCGCCTTGTGCTCGCTCCTGACCGGGCTTTCGAGCCTGATCGTCACGAGCCGCGTGCCCCGCGGCGACGTGGATACCTCGACCGAGGCCGAGGTCAAGGGCTGGATCAAGAAGGTCGGCGAGCTCAAGCCGCGCGAAGTCTGGCTGCAATCTGTCGAACCGAAGAGCACCAAGAAGACCAAGACCACGCCCAAGGCGCGTCTGGGCGAAATCGCCAGCGAGCTGACCGAAAAGACCGGCATCGCCGCCCACATCGTGTCAGGCGACCAGATCTACACCCCGCCACCGGCGACCTGAGACCGACGCGGCAACGCCAACGAGCCCTTCCAGCAAGGCCCAGCCTGCGGGAGGGCTCGGTCCTTGGTTGGCTCGCTGGCGGTTGGACACGCTGGCGTCCGCGACTAGCGCCTGTCGCGATCGGTACCTGTCTGGCCGGCTCTCGCGGGACTTAGGTTGAATGCACTCGGTGTACACCACGCGAAACGCTCGGATCGCCGAACGGAACCGGCAGGCTTGGCGCACCTCGGTGGGCACTGCGGCATGCTCACCTAGCGCGAGGCCAAGACCTGCAAACGCCCTCCGCAGGACCTTTCAGGCACTCGTGGCGCACGGAAATGGCGCGGCGCTTCGGCGCCCGCAGCGACTGAGCTAGCCTGAAGGGCGATGGACCCCGTCTCGGCCGCTTCTGCGACCAACCAGCCGGCGCAAAGCACCGCACAGCCTGCTGCTCCCGTGTTGGTGCGCTTCGATCAAGTCGGTTGCCGCTATGGCGACCGAGTGGCGCTCGACGGCTTCACTTGGGAAATCCGCGCCGGTGAAGTGGCGGGCTTGCTCGGCCCCAATTGCGCCGGCAAGACCACGGCGCTGCGGCTCTTGTGCGGCCTTTTGGCGCCCAGCAGCGGCAGCGTGCTGGTCGACGGCCTGGATGTGGTGCGCGACGGGCTCGAGGTGCGCAGGCGTCTGGCCTTCGTGCCGGATGGAGCGCCGTTGTGGCCGAACCTGTCGCCCATGAGCCACCTGAGGCTCGTTGGTCGGCTGCACGGGATGGACGAGGCGCCGCTCGAGGCCGAAGCGCGCCGGTTGTTGGCCGCGTTGGGCCTCGCCGAGCGCGCCGACGACCCGGTGGGCGCGTTCTCGCACGGCATGCGCCAAAAGACGGCGCTCGCCTGCGCCATCCTGCCGCGACCCAAGTTGCTGGTCCTGGACGAACCCCTGAACGGCCTGGACGCCACGACCACGGCCACCATCAAGGAGACCCTGCGTTTGTGGGCCGACCGCGGCGGCGCGGTGCTCTACACCTCGCACCTGTTGGATGTGGCCGAGCGCGTGTGCGACCGCGTCGCCATCCTCAAGTCGGGGCGCCTCGCCGCCCACGGCACGCTCGACGAACTGCGGCGCCGCACCGGCACCGATGGCACGCTCGAGGAGGTCTTCCGCGCCCTGACCGACGCCGAGGACCCGCGCGCCGCAGCAGAGGCGCTGCTCGGACCGAAGACCTGATCGAAGCGCGGCGCGTGCCAAGGCACCTTGGCCAGCTGCACGCCGCAGCTGTGCGAGTGCCGCGGTCACGCAGGCACAGCAGTCGTCCCAGCACCGCAGCTGCCCACGCACGCCCCGCTTGCGTACCGCGTCGGCGAAGGACCGTAGCTGCCAGCACACGGCGGGCGCGCAAGCGCCGCCACCATGCAATTGCATCCGCGGCTGAAGCACGGCCGTCGCCCAAGCGAAGCAGTTCCCCGGGTACGACTCTCTCTTCGGCGCCGCGTGTCGTGGTGCTCGAAGCGCCACCGAACGTGCAATCGGCACCAGAGCCGACTCGCCGCGACCGCGCGAGCGCTGCTGTCCTGCAAGCACCGTGGCAGAACGCCCGATCGAGCACCGCGCGCCAGCACCAGCTCGGCCCGGGGCGTGAACTCGCGCATGAGCTGCCCAGGCGCAAGCGGCGGACTGGAGCAGACTCGCGCTCGCACTCGTACTCGCGCATCGCTCGCCCTCCAAGGCGCAGGGCGCGCGACCGTTCAACCGGCGGGCGTGGGTCCGCCCGACCGCAAGACCGGCGTCGGCCGGAACTCGTCGTCGACCGCGACCATGGTCACATCCGCTTCGGTGACATGCACCGCCGTGCCTCCGCCGAAGCGGCGCTCGGCCCACACGGACACATGCACGAGGATCGAGCTGCGCCCGACGCGCTTGGTCTCGGTGAAGAACGAGACGAGGTCGCCCGTGAACACAGGTTGCTTGAACTCGATCTTGTCCATCGAGACGGTCACGACCTTCGACGGGTGCCAGCGATGCGCCTCGATGGCCGCCGCCAAGTCGATCTCGGACAGGATCACGCCACCGAAGATCGTGCCCAGCGCATTGGTGTCGCGCGGCATCATCAAGCGACGGATGGCGGGGATCTGGCCCGCGGGATAGACGCTTTCGGCCTTGGCTTCGGTCATGGCAGCTCCTGCAGGTGGCGCAGCGCGTACTCTCGCACGCAGGCCTGCAATTCGAGCCCGGTCTCGTCGAAGAAGTGGCCGGAATTGGGGATTTCCACCGCTTCGAAGCCCGGGGGCAGCGTCGGGAATTGGCGCCGCAACTCGGCCAAGGTGCCGAACTCGTCGCGGTCAGCCATGACGACGAGCCCCGGCTGCCGCACTTCGGCGAAGTACCCGACTTGGAAGGCCTTGACCGGCAAGGCGACCAGCACGAGGCGCCGGATGCGCTCGTCGACCAAGGCACGCTGCACCGCCGTGCGCGACCCGAACGAGAACCCGCCCGCCCACAACTGCGCCGTGGGATGGCGCGCCTGCATCCAATCGAGGCACGCACCAACATCGTCCGCCTCGCCGCCCTGCCCGTGGTGCTCCCCCGCCGAGCGCCGCACGCCCCGGAAGTTGAAACGCATGGTCGCGATCCCCGCCTCGGCCAAGCCCTTGGCGGCGCGGAACACGACCTTGTTGTCCATCGTGCCGCCATAAAGCGGATGCGGGTGGCAGAACACGGCCGCGACCTTGATGGCCGCGCCTTTCGGCGGCTCCCACAGCTTGGCTTCCAGAGGGCCGCAGGGGCCGGGAACGAAGAGATCCATGGAGCGGACGATTGTAGGGATGCTGGCCCCGACGACTGTGCGCGAACCTCGCCCCTAAAACCCCGCAGCCCGCCACATCCGCTCGTAGGCCAGCGTCCAACCATGAATGGGGCGCGTTGGGGCGAGACCCTCCGAGTGGTGCTGCGGTCCACGGGGCTCTGCGGACGGGCAAGACAGCAGTGCGACGCGCACGAGTCGAGGGAGGCATTCCGTCTTCTTCGTGTTGGGCGGCCGCTCGCGCGCGCTGCGCCGCCAGCGGCATGAACCGGCTCATCTGGCAATCCCGCCCGCACAGACCACTCTGGAGTGGTGTGGGCGTTGCTCAGGCCGACAAGTGCGCCGCAGTCGGCTCGGCAAGCATTCCCGGGACGCAGGCTGCCCGCTTTCGGGCAGCCGCAGCGACACCGTCCGTGGCTTCGGTCGCACTTCACCCAAGCCAAGCCCTGGGACCCATGGCCAACAACAACCGACCACAGCCCGAGCCCGACGCAGCGCCCGGACGCCTTGTGGCACCTCGGTCCGCGCATCGCGCACAATCTCCGGGACCACCACCCCCATGGCCACGACCACCGACTCCACCCCCTTGGCCGCCCGACTTGCCGGCATGCTGCAAGCGCCGCGCGAGCTGTGGATCGTCTACCTGCTCAAGTTGGTGGCCGTCGCGGGCTACGGGGTGCTCAACTCGACGCTCGTCTTGTGGTTGTCGGCCGACTTCGGGTGGAGCGACGAGCGGGCGGCGGCGGTGGTGTTGGCGTGGTCGTTGTCGATGACCGTGGGGACGGTGCTGGTCGGGTCGTTGACCGATGCGCTGGGGCTGAAGCGCACGTTCTTCATCGGCGTGGTGCTGTGCGTCTTGTCGCGCGCGGTGATGGTCCTCGCCGAGACGCCGATGGTCGCCATCGGAGCGGGCTTGGTGCCGTTGGCGATCGGTGAGGCGATGGCGACGCCGGTCTTGGTGGCGGCGGTGCGACGCTACTCGTCGACCAGCCAACGCTCGTTCGCGTTCTCGCTGTTCTACGCGATGATGAACGTCGGCTTCCTCGTGGCCGGCTTCAGCTTCGATTGGGTCCGCGAAGGACTCGGGGAAGCCGGACGCTTGGCTTTGCCGCTGGTCGATGCCGAGATCAGCACGTACAAGACGCTCTTGCTGCTCAGCCTCGGCATCGAGATGTTGCTGCTGCCCCTCGTGTGGTTCCTGCGCGAAGGCGTCGAGGCCACGGACGAGGGCGTGGTCGTCGCGCCCGCGATGCCCGCCGCCGCGCAAGCGCCGAACAACGGTCGCTTGGGCTCGGCATGGGCGGTGGTCAGGAAGAGCGCGCACGACACCGCGGGCTTGTTCGCGAACCTCGTGCGGCAGGACGGCTTCTGGCGGCTGATCGCGTTCCTGCTGATGATCGCCTTCCTCAAGCTGATCTTCATGCAGATGTACTACGTCTACCCGAAGTTCGGCATCCGCGAGCTCGGACCGGGCGCGCCGGTCGGGCGCTTGTGGGCGATCAACAGCATCTTGATCATCGCGCTCGTGCCCGTCGTGGGGCTGCTGACGAGCAAGTACTCGGCCTACCGCATGGTCGTCGTCGGCGGCATCGTCTCGGCCGCGTCGGTGTTCGTCATGGCCTTGCCCGTGGCGTGGTTCCAAGGCATGGCCGATGGCTGGTTCGGCGCCTTCGTGGCGCATTGGTACCTCGGCCTCGAAGGGTCGGTGCATCCGTATTACCCGATGATCGCGCTGTTCGTGATCGGGTTGTCGATCGGCGAGGCGTTGTACTCGCCGCGTGTGTACGAATACGCCGCGGCCATCGCGCCCAAGGGCCAGGAGACCTCGTACGCCGCGCTCTCGTACATCCCCTTCCTCTTGGCGAAGCTCTTGATCGGCGCGTTCTCCGGCATGCTCCTGTCTCGCTACTGCCCGGCGGAAGGACCGCGTGATTCGGGCACGATGTGGCTGTTCGTGGCGCTCACGGCGAGCATCGCGCCCGTCGGTCTGCTGGTGCTCGCGCGCCACATCCGCGTCAAGGAAGCTGGACGCGTCGATTGAAGCGCGCCCGGGGATCCATGCCGCGGCGCATCGTCGTCCTCGCGCGCGCCTTGCTGGCGGCGCGCCTGTCGCAGGGCGAGTGGCCCGTGGCGCCGCTGGTCGCGCAAGGCTCGTTCGCCGCGCTGCTCGCGTGGCTCGCGCGCGACGGCATGGACGCTTGGCCGTGGGCGTTGTGCGCATTGTCGTTGTCGTTCGCGCTCGTCGCCTTGCCCTTGCTCGGCGAGTTCGCGCCGGTCGTGGCCGACGATCCGGCGCGCGAGTGGCTCGAAGCGCAACCTGTGCGGCCGGTCGAGGTGCGCGTGGCGCGCGCCTTGGCCGTGATGATGCTGGTTTGGATCGTGGCGCTGGCCGCGTTGCTGCCGTTGGCGCTCTTGGCGCCGCCCAGCATGGACTGGACCGACCAGCTCCTGTTGCTGGGCGCTGGCTTGGCGCAAGCGAGCTTCCTCGCCGCGACCTTGCTCGCCGTGCATGCATGGCTCGGCGCGCGCGCGCACGGCGCCCTCGTGACGCTGCAGACGGCGCTGCTGGCCTTGGTGGTCGTGGGCGGACTCGTCGGCGTGCGCCATCTGGGCGCCTTGCGCGCACTCGAGGGCCCGCAAGGATGGCTGCTGTCCATGCCCAGCGCGTGGTTCGCCCATGGTTGGGCCGCGAATGGCTCGCCGTGGCCCGCGCTCGCGGCGTTGGCGGCGGCAGCGGCGTTGCTGGCGTTCGTGTCGCCCGGCAAGCCGGCGCACGGTGGTGGCGGCGGCGTGCTCGACGCGCTGCTCGCCCCGGTGAAGCGGTTGGCGCTGGCGACGTGGGTGCGCCGCGACGAACGCGCAGGCTTCGCCTTCACTTGGGAGGCCCTGCCGAAGGAGCGCGACTTCGTGCTGCGCACCTATCCCCTGCTCGGCATCCCGCTGGCCTTCCTGTGGGTCGGCTTGCGCGAGGGCGACGAGGACCTGCGCGGCGGCACCATCGCGCTGCTCGCCTTCGCGCCGGCGACCTACCTGCCGGTGCTCTTGTCGCAAGTGCCGGGCAGCCGCGGCCACGCCGCGCGCTGGATCTTCGACGGCGCGCCCTGCGACCACGCGCCGATCGAGGCCGGCGCGCACAAGGCGGTGTGCGTGCGCGTGCTGCTGCCGTTGTTCGCCTTGCTGATGGGCGTCGCGCTGGCGGTGGGCGAAGGCGCCGTGGGCGCACGCTTGCTGCCGGTGGCCTTCCTGGCGACATGCATCCTGGCGCGCGTGCTGTGGGGCCGCGCCGTGCTCGGACTGCCCTTGTCGGTGTCCCCCGAACGCGTGGAAGCGCCACTCGACATGACCGGCACCATGGTGGCGCTGGCCTTCGCCACCACGCTGCTCGCCACGGCTTCGTGGGCCTTGCTGTCGAACTGGGGGGCGCTCGCCGCCTGCTCGGCGCTCGTCTTCGCGCTGCGCGCCATGCAGCGCCGCGACGAGACGACCGTCAAGCAATCTTGACAGACGGCCGGCTCAGCGCCGCTCGTCGAGGTAGTCCGACATGTCGCGCGGCAACGGCGCCGACACTTCGAGGCGCGCTCCGCCGTGCGGCGTGCGGAACACGATCCGATGGGCGTGCAGCGCCTGGCGCGGCAATCCCAGCAGTTCGAGATCGCGCTCGTCGAGCGTCCCCTCGAGCGACTTCTCGAACAGGGCGTCGTCGGGGCCGTAGAGCTTGTCGCCCACGATGGCGTGGCCAATGGCCGACAGATGCACGCGGATCTGGTGTTGGCGTCCCGTGATCGGCTTGCACGCCACCAAGGCGCAGTCGCGACCGCGCTCGACCACGCGCCATTCGGTGCGGCACGGGGCGCCATCCGCCATCACCGCCATCTTGAGGTCGATGCGGCTGACTCGCGATTGGCCGATCGGGAACTCGATGGCGCCGCCGTCCTTCTGCGGCAGGCCCCACACCAGCGCGAGGTACTCCTTCTCGACCTCGCGTTGCTCGAACTGGCGCCGCAGTTCCATGTGCGCCTCGGGGTGGCGTCCGATCACGACGATCCCGCTGGTGTCCTTGTCGATCCTGTGCGCCAGGCGCGGCGCTCCGCCCTGCTCCAGCTCGTACCCCGCGCCGTAGATGGCGTGCACGCGCTGGATCAGCGTGTCGGACAAGTAGCGCCCGCTTGGATGCACCGGCATGCCCGGCGGCTTGTCGACCACCAAGACCGCGGGATCCTCGTGCAGCACGACCACGCCGCCGGGATCGGCGCTGGTCACCGGGGCGCGCAGCGGCTCGGGGATGACGACCACCACCGTCGAGCCATGGCGCAGCTTGCGACCCGGACGCGTGTCCATCGCCGGCGCGCCGCTGCCGTTGGGCTTGTCGGGGGTGCTACCGTCGACCAGCACGAAGCCGTCGCGCACCAGTTCCTGCACCGACGAGCGCGAGCGCCACGACAAATGGTGCGCCAGGAACGCATCGAGGCGCATCTCGAACTGGTCGTGGCGCGCCCCGAAGGCCGACGCATCGACGCGCAGCACGACTTCGGTCTTCGTCTGCGACAGGTCGCGATCCTTGCCGTGCACGCCGCCCATCTCGCAGGCATCCTCGCCCGCCGCGTCGCGCGCGGCAACCCTGCGCCGCGCCGCGCCAGGCAACCGCCGGGGCCGAAGCTGTCCATCCATGCTCGAACCCGGGCACACAGCGACCCGGGTTCGAAGATGGCCGACGCTGCGCCACGCAGCGCGACCGGCGACGACGAGGCGTCGAGAGTCGAAACGTCGAGAGCCGGAGCGTCGAGCCTCAGCTCGGACGCGGCTTGCGCGCCATGGTGCGCTTGCGACGCACGCCGGTGCGCGGCTGGTTCTTGCGCGTGGCCTTCTGAATGTTGCGCAGGCGCTCGCGGCGTTCGCGACGGCGCTTGTCCGAACGCTTCTCGTGCCAAGTGTTGGCCTTGGCCAGGCGGAACACGCCGCCGTAGTTGCACTGGCGCTTGAAGCGGCGCAGGGCGGCCTCGAGGGACTCGTTCGGACGGATCTGGACCTTGATCACTCGCTGTACTTCCTTGGGACGCGTTCGGGGATGGCTGTGTGGACTGCGCGGCGACCCGATTCCGGCGCGCAGAGGGGCGAATAGACTAGCGGATGACCTGCTCCGGGCCAAGGGACAGCCGGTTGCGGCCCGGGCTGGACGCGCACCCCCGCGGCACGCCATCCTGCGCGGGTGGTGGAACGGGGAAATGCGACGGCCAAGGAAGAGTTGCGCGGCACGATCGACCGCGTCACCTTCCACTCCGAGGAGACGCTGTACGCCGTCTTAAGAATCAATCCAGAAAAGGGTTACGCAAACCAAGTCGGCCAGGGCCTATATGCCCCACTGCTGGTCACCGCCGTCGGGAAGATTGACCAACCCGCGGAGGGTTTGCGGGTCCACATGCATGGACGCTGGACCGTCCACAAGGCGCATGGGCCGCAGTTCGAGTTCGAGGATGTGGTCGTCCTGCCGCCCGCGGGAGTCGAGGGCGCGGTGCGCTACCTCGCCTCGGAGCGCTTCCCGGGGATCGGCGAGGTGCTGGCTCGGCGGGTGGTCGAGGCGCTGCAGGCCGTGGCACCCGGTGCGGATCCGTTCCAAGCGATCGCCGACAAGCCCGAGTTGCTCGACGGCGTCAAGGGGCTCAAGCCGCCGCTGAAGGAGTTGCTCGTGGGCGTGGTGCGGGCGGACCTCGGCACCCACCAGGTGCACGCCTTCCTGCGCGGAGGCGGCCTCGGGCCGACGCAAGCGGCCGCCATCGTCAAGAAATTTGGACACGACTGCGAAGGACGCCTGCGCGAGAACCCGTACCTGATCGCGCACGGCGTGCGCGGCATCGGCTTCGGCGTGGCGGACAAGCTGGCGCTGGGACTCGGGCTGGCGCTCGACGATCCGCGGCGCGCCGACGCGGCGACGCTGCACGCGCTCGAGTCCGCCGCCGACGACGGCCACAGCTGTCTCGTCGTCGACGAACTCGTCGAGCGCGTGCGCGCGCTCGTGGGCGAGGAGATCCCCGAGGCGATCGTGCGCGAGTCCATCGAGTCGCTCGCGCATGCGAAGGACGACGGCTTGGTGGTCGAGGAATGCTCCGATGGCCTGCGTCGGGCCTGGCTGCCGTGGCTGGCCGCGTCCGAGTCGGGGCTCGCGCGGCGCGCGAAGGAGTTGCTGCACGCGCCGCCCGTGCCCGCGCTCGCCACCGCGAAGGAGCTCGCCGTCCACGAACGCCGCGTCGGGCTCGAGCTGCATCCACTGCAGCGCGAGGCCGTGCTGGGGCTGTTGTCGAGCCCGATGGCGGTGCTGACGGGCGGCCCAGGAGTGGGCAAGACGACGATCACGCGCTTCGTCGTCGCGCTGGCCAAGGCGAGCGGCGCGCGCGTGCTGCTCGCCTCGCCCACCGGACGCGCCGCCAAGCGCATGGCGGAGGCCACTGGCGACGAGGCGCAGACCATCCACCGCATGTTGGGCTGGAACCCGCAGGACGGCGAGTTCCTGCACAATCGGAGGAACCCGCTGCAAGCCGACCTCGTGGTCGTCGACGAGATCTCGATGCTCGATGTCGCCTTGGCGCACCACCTCTTCAAGGCGGTCCAAGCGCCGACGCGCCTCGTCTTGATCGGCGACCCGGACCAATTGCCGAGCGTCGGCCCCGGCAACGTGCTGGCCGACCTGCTCGGATCCGGCGTCGTGCCCACTTGGCGGCTGACGCACATCTACCGCCAAGGCGCCGCCAGCCTGATCAAGGTCAACGCGCACCACATCCTGCACGGCGAGGAGCTCGAGCTGCCCGCGCGCGGCGACCTGGCGGGCGACTTCTACCACTTCGTGGTCGAAGACCCGGCCGAGTGCGCCGAACGGCTGGTCGAAGTCGTCACGCGCCGCATCCCCGAACGCTTCGGCCTCGATTGGGTCGACGATGTGCAGGTCGTGGCGCCGATGTACCGCGGCGACTGCGGCGTGGACGCGTTGAACGAGCGCTTGCGCCAGGCGTTGGGCGCGGGCGGGCGCGAGGTCAAGCTGGGCTCGCGCACCTGGCGCATCGGCGACCGCGTCATCCATGTGCGCAACGACTACGAGAAGGAGGTCTACAACGGCGACATGGGCCGCATCGTGCGCGTCGAGGACGACGGCTCGCTCGCCGTCAAGTACCCCGAGCGCGTGGTCGAGTACGAGCCCACGGAACTGGGCGACCTGCAAAGCGCGTTCGCCATCACCGTGCACCGCTCCCAAGGCGGCGAGTTCCCCGCCGTCGTGGTGCCCCTGACGACGCAGCACGCCTTGATGCTGCAGAGGAACCTGCTCTACACGGCGGTTACGCGCGCGCGCAAGCTGTGCGTGCTGGTCGGATCCCGGCGCGCGCTGCACATGGCGCTCTCGAACGTCGAACGCGCGCGGCGCGAGTCGTTCCTCGCGCCACGCCTGCGCGACATGCTCGCGCCAGCGGCGGGTTGAGCCGGGCGCGACGCCCGAGGCTGCTCGTCCGGGCGCGACGCCCGAGG
>SXXH01000230.1 GCA_005789645.1 Planctomycetia bacterium | reverse complement strand
GCGACCCGGTGAACGGCACGAACTTCGTCGACGTGCTGAAGGCCTTCAACGAAGACCCCGAGACCGACGCGATCATCATGATCGGGGAGATCGGCGGCAACGCCGAGGAGCGCGCGGCCGAGTACATCGCGGCCAGCGTCAAGAAGCCGATGGTCGGCTTCAGCGCGGGCCAGACGGCGCCGCCGGGCCGCCGCATGGGCCACGCGGGCGCGATCATCTCGGGTGGCCAAGGCAGCGCCGGCGACAAGATCGCCGCGCTGGAGAAGGCTGGCGTGCGCATGTGCAAGAGCCCGTCGCGCCTCGGCGAGACGATGGAGAAGTTCTTGGCCGACGCGAGCCTGCTCGCCACGGCCAAGGGCTGAGGACGCTCCTCGCGGGACGCGTCTTCGCCGCGGCGCCATGCAGCATCGGCCCAGTCGCACGGGCGACGGCTCGTGGACGCTCCTGCACGAGGTCCACGGCGAAGGCTTCCACGCGCGCGAAGGCGCGTGGACGCAGGCCTTGCTCCGCTACGCGCGCGAATGCCGCGTGCGCGAGCGCGCCGAGGAGTTGAGCCGAGCGGGCGCGACTCGCTTCCGGTTGCTGGACATCGGCACCGGACTCGGGCTCAACTTGGCGGCCGCCTTGCACGAGCTCGAGGGCCTCGGGCTCGTCCTCGAGGTCGAAGGCTTCGAGCGCGACGTGTGCGTGCCGCTCGCGGCCTTGGAGTTGCCGCCCGAAGAGGGCCCCGCCGGTCCCTTCGTGGCCCGCGCGCGCGCGGCACTGTCAAGTTGGCTTGACGCCGGCGCGCCATCTGGCGCCTGGATCGAGGCGCATGGCCTGCGACTTTCGATGCATCGCGGCGATGCGCGGGCCATGTTGTCGAGCCTGCCCTTGGAACCGCGCTTCGACGCTGTGTTCCTGGATCCGTTCTCGCCCAAGGTCGAGCCCGCCTTGTGGGAGGTCGACTTCCTGCGGGAGATCGCGCTGCGCATGGCTCCGGAGGCGCGCCTCTCGACCTACGCCGCGGGTTCGGCCGTGCGCCGCGCCTTGCACGCCGCGGGGCTGCAGGTGGGCCTCGGAGCGCGCGTGGGCGCCAAGCGCGAGGGTACTCTCGCCAGCCATGCGAGCGGCTTGCCTCCTCTGGAGCCACGCCAGGCGCGCCGCCTACGGCGACCCTGGCCCTGAGTCTCTGGAGTCCCCGAGTCCACCTGCGTGGTGGCTGTGGGGGCGGATGGCGGCGGGAAGTGCCAGCTTGGCCCGCGTGGGCTGGGCCACGCATGTTTTTCCGACCTTGGCCTGATCCTGTCGTGAAATTTGCCTGCTCGCGGGGCGGGGGCATGGTCGATGCTCTAGACTCCAGATGCCTGCACGGACTGGGCACACCGCCCGGTCCTCGCCTCGCACTCTCCGAGGCGACTCCCGCGAGGGACCGTGGCAGGCGCGAGCGCCGCGCGCGCCGCCGAGGGCGTACACCGCACATGACGACTCTCGCTTTCATCGGCAACATGGGCATCGGCGAATGGCTGATCATCCTCGTGGTGGTCCTGCTCTTCTTCGGGGCCCGCAAGCTCCCGGAACTGGCACGTTCGATGGGTTCGAGCGTCCACGAGTTCAAGAAGGGCATGAACGACGGCAAGGCCGAAGCGCAAGCCGAAGCCCAAGCCGCCAAGGTCAACTCGCAGGCCTCGAAGGAGTAGTGACTCGCATCCTGCGCCAGTCTCGGCGCGGAGCGGACTGTTCGTGCAGGTTGCACCTGCGCGAGGCTGTCGGGTACATGGAGACTCCGCGGACCAGCCTTGGTCCTCGAATGGGTCTCCCATGACGCAACTTGGCCCTCGACCTTCATCGGCCCAGGCCGCGCGCCCCGCGGCCGCCGCCAAGCTCGTCGGGGCCCTGTTGTGCGGTGGTGCGAGCAGGCGCATGGGCCGCGACAAGGCGCGGTTGGAGTTGGATGGGCGCACGCTGCTCGAGCGTGCGTCGTCGTTGTTGGGCGGTTCGTGCACCCGCATGCTGCTGTGCTGTGGCGCTGCGCCACGTTACACCGAGTTGGGTGTTCCGCTCGCGCTTGATGCGCCGGGCGAGTCGGGTCCCTTGGCCGGCGTGGCGGCGGCCTTGGCCACCTTGGCGTCCGATGAACTGTTGGTCGTGGCGCCCGTCGATTTGCCTTGGCTCGACGCCCAGACCCTGGCGTTGGTCGTGGCCCGCTTGCGCTCCGAGGACTGCGACGCGGCTTGCGCTCGCTCGCACGGAGGACTCGAACCTCTGGTGTCGGCCTGGCGTCCGGCTGCCTTGCCCGAGGTGCGCGCGGCGCTCGCGCGCGGCGACAGACGCATGGTAGCGCCCTTCGCCGGATGGTCGGAATCCGGTCTGCTGCGCCTGGCGATCGTGGAATTTGATGCAAGCGGCTTGCACAGGACTTTCGACAACCTGAACACGCCACTCGACTGGCGCCGCGCGACCATGGAAACTGGAGACGAGGCGGCCCATCAGGATGGACCCCCGGTGAAGCCTTGAGCAAGCTCGAAACCCGCATCGACGACATGCTGGCGCCCGTGGCCCCGGGCATGGAACGCATGCGCTCCATCATGGAGGCGCAGGTGCGCTCGGATGCGGCCGCTGTGCAGGCGATGACCGCCCACGTCGGGAGCTTCCGCGGCAAGCAACTGCGCGCGGCGCTAGTGCTGCTCGTCGGCAAGGCCGTGCAGGCCCGGGACGACGAGCATCCCGAGGTGGCCGCTATCGTCGAGTTGATCCACCTCGCGACGCTCGTGCACGACGATGTGCTCGACGGAGCGCGCGTGCGTCGCCGCGTGGCTTGCGTGAACGAGCGTTGGGACAACCAGATCGCCGTGTTGCTGGGGGACTTCCTCTACGCGCGGGCCTTCCACCTGTCGACCACCCTGCGTTCGCGCCTCGCTTCGCAGCTCTTGGCCGACACGACCGCCGTGCTGTGCACGGGCGAGATCGAGCAAGCCGCCCTGCGGCGCGACTTCGAGTTGACGCAGGCGAAGTACGAGGACATCGCCGCCAAGAAGACCGGCAGCCTCTACTCGGCCGCGTGCGAGTTGGGCGCGCGCCATCCGAGCGAGGACCGCGAGGATCCGCGCGTCGCGCGCCTCGGCGTCGAGATGGCCGCCTTCGGCCGCGAGGTCGGCCTCGCCTTCCAGATCGTCGACGACTGCCTCGACGTGGTGGGCGAGGAAGAGGTCGTGGGCAAGTCGGTGGGCAACGATGTCGAGGACGGCAAGTTGACCCTGCCCGTGCTCCACGCCTTCGCGCGCGCAGATGCCGCCACGCGGGACCGCATGCGGGCGATCTACGCCCCGAATGCGGCTGGGGCCGCGACCGGAGCGCCGCGGCGCATCGAGCTGCTGCGCGAGTGCTGCGATCTTTCCGCGGGCGTCGAGCAAGCCATGGCGCGCGCGCACGAGCTCGTCGCCAATGCTCGCGCGAGGTTGGCGCCGCTCCCCGCGTCGCCGGCCCGCGAGGCGCTCGACGCCATCGCCCTGTTCACCCTCGAGAGGCGCTTCTGAGGCGTCGCTCGCCACGAGGCAAGCAACCAACGATGTCCGACTCAAGCACGACCGTACAACCCAAGCGCAAGTGGGGGTTCATGTCGGCTTCGCTCGTCGCCCTGGTCGCCATCTCCATGGCCCAGGTCGCCGGCAGCCAACTGGAGACCTTCGGAGACACGGGCTTCGGGGCGCGCGAACTGGTGTTGCTGGGCTTCCTCGGCTCGGTGGCGGGCTTCCTGTGGATCCAGCGCGAGGCGGTCAAGGGCTACTTCCGCTCGATGAAGACCGGCGTGTCGCTCATCGTGTTGTCGATCGTCGCCGTGGCCGTGGGTGTCCTCGTGCCGCAGATCGACGGCTTCGAGGATCCCGAGGAGCGCGTGCCGGTCGTCTCGGACATCCCGCGCGAGACGCTGCGCGGGTGGCTCGACGTCGACCACACGGACCTCGCGCCGCTCGCGAACTTGACCCCCGATCAACGCCAGCGTGCCGTGCGTTGGCGCGAGCAGTACCGGGCGTTCCGCTGGGCGGAGGGGTACTTCATCTACCACCTGATCCATCCTTACGGCATCGGGTTGCCGGAGTCGCAGTTGCCGGCTCCGGCTGTCGCCGGGCTGGAGCGCTTCGAGGCGCGCTACGGCAAGGAAGAGCGCGACAATCGCCAAAAGTCGATGACCGCGGCCTTCTCTGGTCGCGAGAAGTCGGCCGAGATCGGCCAGCTAGTGCGCGAGAACGAGGACGCGTTCCTGCGCGCCTTCGAGGTGTCCACCTTCCTGCACCTGAACCGCACCTACAAGAGCCACTGGTTCGCCATGCTGCTCGCCATGGTCGGTGCGGGCATGCTGTTCAACACCTTCACCGGCGCGGCGCGCACCTGGTTCACGTGGCGGCGCAGCGGGTTCATCCTCGTGCACCTCGGCGTGCTGACCTTCCTCGTGGGCGGCGCGTTGTCCAAGTGGAAGACCGATCGCGGGATCATGCACCTCCTGCTCGATTCGTCGCCGCAGCAGGGATACTGGGGCCACTTCTCGCCCGACAAGCCGCGCGAGATGCCCTTCGCGCTGTCGCTCGAACGCTTCGCGCGGCGCGACTGGAAGACGATGCAGGTCGTCTTCAATGGCGACGACTTCAAGTCGAACCCGCCCGAGTTCACGTTGTGGCCGGGACGCAAGGTGGCCCTCGATCGCCAGCCGGACGCCGCTGGAGTCGAGCGCGCCCGCATCGAGGTCGAGGTGCTCGAACTCGCCGAGCGCGCCGAAGTCGATCGCCCGCGCTTCTGGGAGTCGGACGAGCCCGGCCACAAGGAGAATCTCGGCCCCATCGCGGCGCTGGGCCTCGTCGGCGCCCAGCAGCAGTCGTTCCTCAAGCCGGACGTGCCCGGTCGGCACACGCTGTACGACCCGCGCTGGAACTGGAGGCTGATGGTGGTCGAGGGCGGCGACGCGCGCGAGGCGAAGAAGCGCCTCGCCAGCGCGGACGAGGATCGCCTAGGCTGGCTGTCCCTGCAGGTGTCGGCGCAGGGCGATGTGCAGTCGACGCGCCACCCGATTCGCCTGGGCGACGCCATCGACGCGGGGGACTACCAAGTCGTCGTGCGCGAGGCCATGGCCGACTTCCGCCTCGACGAGATGGGCAAGACCGAGGTGCGCGATCCGCGGCCGATCCACACCATCAACCCGCGCAACCCGGGCGTATGGCTGGAGATCACGCCCACGCGCGGCGGGAACACGGAGCGCCGGCTCGTGCTCGAGGCCCTCAACGCCGAGGAGCACGACCTGCAGAAGCGCTTCGAGTACGCCGAGCTCGTCGCATCCTTGGAGTGGGACCGCTGGAACTCGCGCGGGCCGACGCGCGCCGTGCTGCACTACGCGCGCGGCGCCGAACCGCGGATGCACTTCGACGACGGGCGCGAGGCTTCGGCGAAGTCCGGCTCGACGGTCGACATGCCGGGCGACAGCGACCTCGCGGTGGGGGACCTCGTGCACGAAGCGCGCCTCGAGAAGGTCGTGCGCTTCGATCCCGAGGCCGAACACATCGACGACCCCGAGTTCTGCCCGTTCTTCTACAGCACTGATCCGACGGGCGCGACGCTCAAGGTGACCATGGACAAGGGCACCGACAAGGAGCGCGTCGAGGTCGTGACCATGGCCTCGACCGATCAGAGCCTGGCGAACCTGTGGATCTCGCCCGACGAGAGCTTCTACATCCGCTACTACGAGAACGACGCGGGCTTCCCGTTCGAATGGCGCAGCGTGCTGGCGGTGCACGAGCACGAGTGCAAGTTGCCGGGCTGGCGCAAGTTCCTGGCGCCCTTCACCTCGGGCTTCGCGGCTCGTGGCGACCATCTCGACGCCGGTTGCGAACTCGACAAGCTGACGCGCGTCGACGCCGGCGACGAGCGTGATCGCGAGATCCGCGTCAACGACTACTTCCATTGGAAGGGCTACCGCTTCTTCCAGACCAACGCCGACCCGCGCAATCCGCGCTACTCGGGCATCGGCGTCGTGTACGACCCCGGCATCCCGATCGTGCTGCTGGGGATGTACCTGACGATCTTCGGCGCGGTGGTCGTGTTCATCATGCGGCCGATCATGGCCGCGCGGCGCGAGCAACGGACGCTCGAACAATCCAACTCCTTCGCGGAGAAGGGATCCTGACATGGAGAGCCTGAGACTGTTGTTCGAGGCGGAGATGACCAGGTCGGCGCGGTTGACCGCGGTGGCCGACGTCGTGTGCCTGCTGGGCGCCCTGCTGTGCGCCTTCTCCGCCGTGCAGCACGCGCGCGTGCAGCGCTCGGGCGACTCCACTTCCCCAGCCGGCGCCAGGTTGCTGCACGCAGCACCACTCGCCGCGACCTTCATCGCGCTGGTCGTGATGTCGTTCGCCGTCGGCTGGCGTTGGATCGAGGTCAACCACTTCCCCAGCCAGACGATGAGCGAGGTGCTGACGATGTTCACCACCGCGCTGCTGGTGGCGATGGTCGTCCTCAAGCCGGCTCTGGGCCTGTCGCGTCGCGGACATGGCTGGGCCGTGGTCGAGGATCTGCTGGTCCTCTCGGTGCTGGTCGGCGTGTGGTTCACCCATGCCCATGTGCGCACGCTGTCGACCGCGCAGCGCGACCTTCCTCCGGCGTTGCAGAGCTACTGGTTCGCGCCCCACCTGGTGTGCTTGATCTTCAGCTACGCCACGATGGCGGTGGCGGCGATCATGTGCCTCGTCTACTTCGTGGCGCGCTTTTGGACCGGAGCCTTGCGCGGAGGTTGGAGCCGCGCATCGCAGTGGGCGCTCTTGGCGGGACTGCTGCTCGTGCCCTTCGCGCAGATCGTCACGATCCCGATGTTCGTGCTCGCGGGCTTGGTCTTCGTGGCGCTGCACTTCATGGGGCGCGTTCCAGCGCCGGACTCCGTCAAGCGACTCGAGTCCAGCTTCGAGGAAGTCTCGTTCCGCGCCTTCGCCGTGGGCTTCCCGTTCCTGACCGCGGGCCTGTGGATGGGGGCCTTCTGGGCCCAGGAAGCGTGGGCCAACTACTGGGGTTGGGACAGCAAGGAGAACTCCGCGCTGATCACGTGGCTCGTGTACGTGGTCTACATCCACCTGCGGATGCTGGGCGGGTACCGCGGCGAGAAGGCCATGGGGGTGCTCGTGGCCGGCGCCTTGAGCGTGTTCCTCACCTTCCAGATCTTCGGGTACCTGCCGGACAGCCAGAAGTCGCTGCACCGCTACACGGACGATGGCGTCATGCCGCAGGAGGGCATGCAAGGCGGCGCCGCGCGCCCCCAGGAACAGGCCAAGGCGGAGATCCAGCCGCGATGAGCGCGCGCCTGCTCGACGGCAAGGCGACCGCCGCGGCGGTGCGCGCCGATGTGCGTCGCGGGGCCGACGAACTGTCGCGCGCGCGCGGCGTGCGCCCCGGGCTCGCCGTCGTGCTGGTGGGCGAGGATCCGGC
>SXXH01000002.1 GCA_005789645.1 Planctomycetia bacterium | reverse complement strand
GTATTGCCGCAGACCGCGGTGAAGACCGCTTCGCTCGACAGGTTCTGCGTGGTGCAGGCCGTGTTGTCGTCGTTGCAGGCGATCGCGCCGGCGAGCGGGCAGCCGGCGCCGTCGTACACGGCGATCTTCGAGTCGGTGACGGTCGAAGTGAACTGCGCGCAGTTGTTGATCGTGACCGTGCCGCTCGTGCTGGCGGTCCACGTGAACCACAGGTCCTTGTTGATGGCGGTCTGGTTGAAGAACAGGCAGACGGCTTCGGTCTGGCCTTCGGGGCCGGTGCTGGCGAGGGTCGTGTCGTAGGCGTGCGGGCCGCTGCCGGAGATCGCGAGGGCCGCCGAGCAGTTGTCGTTCACCGGCGGCGTGGAGACGCCGAGCGTGAACGTGCCGGTGTAGGTCGAGCCTTCGGTGTAGTGGCCGAGCTGCAGGAAGTAGCCCGTGCCGCCCGTGACGGGGAAGGTGATCAGCGACTGCAAGCCGCAGGAGTCGTCGTTGTAGGCGAGGTTCGTGCCGCTCGGGCAAGCGGTGCCGTTGTTGGCGAGCCACGCGGCGATCTTCGTGTCCGTGGTCGCGCCGCCGCAGGTGGCCAAGTTGGCGACGCCGCTCGAGGGGGCGACCCAGTAGAACCACAGGTCGTTCTTGATCGTGCTGGGCGTTTGCGGCTGGGCCGGCGCGGCGCCCGTGGTGGCGCCCACGGTGCTGACCGGGAAGGTGCCGACGCCCACGACCGTGTTGGACGCGGCGGCGTTGCTGCAGTCGTCGCTGCCGCCGGCCGCCAGCAGGTATCCGCCGCTGTGGCTCGGGGGCGCGTTCTTGGCGGGGTTGAAGACTTCGGCCTTTTGAGCGTAGGCGGACGCGCCGAGGGCGCAGACGAGCGCGAGGGACAGGTGGCGGGACTTCATAGCTTTCCTGGTGTGGTTCGTTTCGGTGACTGAGGGGGGAAGGGCCGAGTCCGAGCAGCTGGTCGATGCTTTCGCCCCGCATTCGGACGTAAAGGGACGAATAAAGGATCCCTTTGAAATACCCTAGGCGCCAGCCGGAAAGCCTGAAAAGCCTTGCGCTTAAGGAACTGTGGGCTGCGACCTGCGGGTGCCCACGGTTGACCTGGGAATGAGGTTCGGGCTTGGGACGGCAGCCAGGCGCTCGTGCGCGATCCGCCGCGCCGCCGCACTCCTATCGCCGGCCAACCTAGCTGCTCGAGCAGGCCGCGCGCCCGCGTCGCGCAACAAGCCCCGGTCAGAACTTGCGGCTCTTCTGCAACACGCCGTCGAGCGTCTGCACCGTGCCGTCCCGCTCGGCGTCGGACAAGTCGAGGATCTCCTGGAGCGCGATCCCGATGTGCGGGATGTAGGTCTCGATGTAGTTGCGCTTGTCGTACTCCGCGCGCAGGCGCTTGCCGCGCCGCACGTACGAACCCAAGCGCCGGCCGCACTCCTGCAGGCCCAGCTTGATCTCCTTCATGATCTCTTCGTAGGACGCGATGGCCTCCTTCGACTCGCTCGTGAAGGGGACCCACACCGAGGCGATGTGCACCATCACGGCCATCGGGCCGATGGGCAAGGCGCCCGTGGGTTGCTGCAGGCCGTAGCTCTTCCAGTTGGTCTGGATCACGGCCTTGGTGACGGCGCAGGCCGATTGCTGGTGCAAGAGCGGCACGCGGTTGGCGAAGCGCAGGACGCGGATGGGCTCGTCCGCGGCGCCGACGAGATCCTCGGTGGCGGCGGTGCTCTTCTCCTTCTTGACGATGCGGCCCTCGTCCGTGACATCCAGACCCACGCCGCCCGGCTTGCCGTAGGCGATGCCGACCTCGATCACGAACGGATTGCCGCGATACACGCTCGGCGGGCGCGAGTTGGCGTAGTAGAAGTCGGCCTCGATCTCCTTCTTCAAGCCCGCCAGCACGAGCGCCTCGCCGATGGGCGAGATGCAGTTGGTGCTTGGCGCCATGATCTTCGCCTTCTGGATCGCTTCGTGCAGCGCCGCGGCTTCTTCGCGCGCGGCCTTGGTGGGCGACGACTTCTCCGACAGCTTCGCCGCCTTGCAGATCTCCAGCGCGACCTTCGGCCCGACGCGCGAGAAGTCCTCCTGCAGGAAGCCGGAGAGCGTGCGCGCCTCGGTCTCCTTCATCATCCCGATCAAGCGCCCGAGCTCTACGCCGTGCGGGTGCGGCTTGATCTCCTCGACGGCCGGCGGCAACTCCTTCGTGCTGCGCTCGTACACCACCACGCCGCCCTGCGGATCGCGGTAGGAGAGCGTCACGTGCGGGTTGGCGATGGCGGTCTGCTTGACGTACATGTCGACCGAGCGCAGGCCCTTCTGGTACTTGGCCTCCATCTCGATCTCGACGCGCGTGCCGTGGTCCTTGTCCCACTCCACGGTCTTCTGCTCGTGGATGTCGGGCTTGTTCTTCGTGGTGTCGATCGACAACAAGAACTCGTGCGCCTTGGCGCGCTTGCCGGGCTTGCTGACGATCTTCATCGGCTTGCCCGTGGTGAGCATGCCGTACATGCCCGCGGCGGAGATGCCGATGCCCTGTTGGCCGCGCGACTGCGACAGCTTGTGGAACTTCGACCCGTACAAGAGCTTGCCGAAGACCTTGCCGACCTGCTCAGGCAAGATGCCGGGGCCGTTGTCCTCGACCACCATGCGGTAGCGGTTCTCGGCCAACTCATGCAGCTCGACCAGCACATCGGGCGGGATGCCCGCTTCCTCGCAAGCGTCCAGCGAGTTGTCGACCGCCTCTTTGACCGCCGTCAACAGCGACTTGAGCGGCGAGTCGAAGCCCAACAAGTGCCGGTTCTTGGTGAAGAACTCCGCCACCGAGATGTCGCGTTGGCGCGCCGCCATGTCCTCGGCCGTGGCGCCGCGCTTCTCGCCCTTGCCAGCGGGCTTGGCGGACGCCGACTCGGCGCGCGTCGCGTCCATGTCGCCGCCGTCGGGCGTCGTGGCGACCTTCGCCGCGGCGGGCATCTTGCCGCCCTTCTTCGTCCTGGCGTCGTCCTGTTCGAACATCGTCGCTTGCGAGTTGTCGGGCTGCATCGGGTGGTCGCCCCGCGTGCCGTGCAAGGCGTCCCTTGGTGTAGGGGTGCGGCCTGCCGCTTGCAAGCCTCGCGCTCGGCGCTCGGTCCATGCACCGCGGGCCGCATGGACCGTTCCTAGGTCCACGCGGCCCGCGGCTGGCGCGTCGTTCGCGCCCCGTGTCGCCCGCGTCAGGGCGCCCAGACGATCTCCAAGCCGTTGCCCAGATTGAAGCCGCTGGGCGTGCAGAACGCCGCGACATTCCTGTACCACGCCTGGTAGGTGCGCGTGCCCGGAGCAGTCACCTGGCCGCGCAGCGTGATGCTCGGCTCGCCCGCCACCGGATAGGCGCTCTGGCCGCCCACGGCGATCTTCGTGCCCAGCCGCAGCACATTGCCGCCAGCGCAGCGCAAGCCATCCCCGAAGGCCGAGCCCAAGCCGCCGCCGACTTGCGCCGTGCCTTGGAAGTACAGCACGCCGGAGTTGGGCGTGCCGCCGGTCGACAACACGACGCTGTCCGCCGCCAAGCTGGCGACTCCCGTCGCGTCGGTGCGCGCCCCATTCGCCACCACTGAATTGGCGCAGCCATGGCCCGCGGCGCCCAAGTTGCCGCAGGGACAAGCGGCACCACTGCCGTCGCCGAGGCAGAAGGGCGTCGCCACCACGCAGGGTTGGCCGTTCTCGACGATGGTGAAGGAGCCGAGCACCGAGTTCGTCTCCAACGGGTACCGTCCCAGCTGGATCGTGTACTGCTGTCCGCAGACCGCGTTCCAAGTCACCGTCGAGGGGAAGCCGGTGGCGCTGCAGCCGCCGTCATCCTCGTTGCAGGCGATGGCGGGAGCCGTCGGGCAACCAGCTCCGAGGTAGATCGCCACCTTGGTGTCGTCGCTCGGGCTGCCCAGCAATCCGCCGCAAGTCGTCAAGGTCGCCGGACCACTGGCGCCGGCAGTCCAGGTGAACCACTGGTCGTTACTGATCGCCGTCTGGTTGAAGTACAGGCAAGCCGCCTCGGCCTGGCCCGCCGTGCCGGTGAAGCACAACGTGGTGTCGAAGGCGTGCGGTCCCGGTCCCGCGATGGCGGTCGGAGTGGCGCATTCGTCGTTCGTCGGCGGCGGTGGCACGAGTTCGACCAGGAACGCGCTCGGACCGCTGGCGGGCGCTTGCGGCCACAAGCCGATCTGGAACGTGTAGCGCTGGCCCGCGACGGCGCTGAACATGGCGCGCGATTGCGTGTTGCAGTCGTCGTCGTTGCAGCTGATCGCTTGTCCAGTCGGGCAGCCTTGGCCTTGGTACACGGCGAACTTGGTGTCGTTGACGGAGAAGCCGCAGGAACTGATGCGATAGGTCGCCGTCGACGGCGCGGTCCACGAGTACCACAAATCCTTGATGACGCCCGCTCCCGCCGGCTCGGCGCACAGCGTGTTGTTCTGTCCCTGCGTGCCCGTGGTGGCGGGCGCGGAGTCGTAGGGCACGAAGGCGAGGCCGTTGATGTTCTGCGAGTTGGCGCAGTTGTCGTTGGGCGGCGGGATGCGCGTGACGATGTTGAACAAGCCTGCACCGCCGGTGGCCACCGGGATCGTGCCCGGGTACAGGCCTAGTTGGAGCATGTAGGTCTGGCCCGCGAGGACCGGCACGGTCAGCGTGGATTGGAACCCCGCGCACGCGTCGTCGTTGCAGGCCAGCGCGTTGGTGGTCGGGCAAGCGTTGCCCGCGTAGAACGCGAGCTTCGTGTCGACACCCGTGTAGCCGCAGGTCGTGATGATCGCCGTGCCCGTGGTGGCGGCCGTCCAGCGGAACCACAAGTCCTGGAGGATCGTCGTGCCCGCGCCCACGAGGTCGCACGCCGCTTGCGCCTGTCCTTCGGCTCCGGTCGTGGCGTTCGTGTTGTCGAAGGCGAACGTGCCGTCGCCGGAGATGACGGTCGGCGTGGCGCAGTTGTCGGGCCCGATCTGCGGCACGGTGGTCGTGATCTGGAACACGCCGGCGCCCGGCGTGGCGGGCGGTTGCGTGCCCGGATACAAGCCGAGCTGGATCGAGTAGACGTTGCCCGCGACCGCGTTGAAGGTGACCGTCGATTGGAAGCCCGCGCACGCATCGTCGTTGCACGCCACGGCCGGGCCGGTCGGGCAACCAGCGCCGTTGTACACGGCGATCTTGGTGTCGATGGAGCTGATGCCGCAGGTGTTCACGCGCGCGAGTCCGGTGGCCGTCGCGGTCCACGCGAACCACACGTCGGCCACGATGCCCGTGCCACCACCGACTTGGTTGCAGATGGCTTGGTTCTGGCCTTGGGCGCCGGTCGTCGCGGCCGTGTTGTCGAACGCGTAGGTGCCGTCGCCGACGATGGCATCGGGGGTCGCGCAGTTGTCGCTACCACCCACCAGTTGCCCGCCGAGCGGGACCGGGGCGATCGGCGCGGTCGTCGCCACGCTCGAGCCGGCGCGTCCGCGCGAAGGCTCCTTGCTTGGGAACGAGCGGCCTTGGGCGGCCAGCGCGGGCTGCAGGGCGAGGAAGCAGGCGGAAAGCAGGATGGCTCGCAGCATGGCGGATCTCGGCGTGATCGAGGGAGGGGGGCGCCTGGTGGTTGGGAGTCTGGACCGAGGCAGGATGCGGCCCAGCAGACTTCCTCGTTCCGATCTTGCACGGGAAGCGCGAATCTGGGCAGTGACAATTCCTAGGTCTAGCCTCGCCCTGCAAAGACAGAGCCTGCGTCTTCGTAAAGGTAGCGCGCATCCAGCCGCTGGGTCGGGCGCGTGGCGGCCAGCTCTCAGCCCGTCCCGATACCGCCCTGAAGGAACTTCCAGACCTCGACCGCCGCCTGCGACAGGCCCCAGGCAAGCAGCAGCAACTTGGGGGCGCTGGTCAGGCACCCCAGCGCCAAGTGGCGTTGTTGCAACGAGCCGCCACAGGCAGGGCAGGCGCGCGGCGCCGGCTTCGACAGCCGTTCCTTGCAGTGCGGGCAGTGCCTGGCCTTCAGGAGGCGCGGCATGCTCCACCGTCATCGCTCGAAGCTCCGGTCGCCACCCGGGCGGGCCAGTAGCCCTGGCACATGCCCGCCTTCGTGGCGGCCGCGCGCCAGCGCTCCAGCGCCAAGTCGAGGCGCGGCTCGTCGTCGAAGCGGCACTCGAGGCGCAAGTAGCGCCGCAGCGCCTCGCGCGGCAAGTGCAGGCTCGTCGCGCCTTCCTCCACATAGTCCTCGAGGCGCGCCAGTCCCGCTGCGCGCGCGCGCGCGAAGGCCGCCAATTCGGCGTGCGTCAACTCGACTCCCGGGCGCACGATCCAAGTCGCGAACGGGAAGGGGAGCTGCGTCGCGCGCGCCCACGCCCCCGAGGGATCGAAGTACTCGAGGTGCGGCTGCGAGAGCGAACGCTTGAGCGCGGCATCGCCGATCTCGAGCCACGCATCGGCCTCGGCGCGCGCGGGATCGGAACCGGCGGGCGTCTCGACGAAACGCGGCGCCACGCGTGGCCGACTGAACTCGTCACCGAGCGCGCCCGAGCACAAGGTCTGCACCAACGCCGCGGCTGCGCGCGAGGCGGGATCGAGGGCGATGCTGGCGACCTCCTCCAGCGGACGGCGCAGGAAGACGCGCACCGAGGCCACCTCGCCGTGGCCCGCGATGGCATAACCGGCGAGGTAGGCGTAGCCCTGCTGGCGGAACAACTCGATCGAGCTGACCAGCGCCACATCCAATTCCCCGCCGCGCAAGCGTTCGACGAGGCGCGAGGGCACCTCGCGTTCGAACTGCACGTGCGGCTCGCGCTCCAGCCCTTCCGTCAACGGCCGCGCCACGAGGTAGGGCGGCGCGGCGACGCGCAAGGGGCGCTGGGCGGGCTGGCGCGGACTCATGGCGGCCCACTCTAGCAGGCAAGGCGCTCGTCTCCAGCGCCACCGTCGCGGCGCGCGCCACCCGTCCTTGGCGCACGCTCGCGTTTGGCGCGCGCCCGTCGATGCGGCAAGCTCTGGGGACGCATGCAGCCGGCCGTGTTCCCAGTCGTCGCCCTCGAGTCCCACGCGTTGGTCGATTCGGGCGCGGGCGAGAAGCTCGAGCGCTACGGCGATCGGCTGTTGCGCCGGCCCGATCCGCAGGCGGTCTGGTCGCGCCGACTCGACGAGCGCGCATGGGCGCGCGCCGACCTCGTGTTCGTGCGCGAGAGCGATCGCGGTGGACGCTGGGAAGGCCCGGGCGCGCGTGGCGGCGCGCCCGAGTGGACGATCCCCGTCCTCGGCGCCGTGGCGCGCATCCGCCCCACGCCGTTCAAGCATCTGGGTCTCTTCCCCGAGCAGGCGCCGAACTGGCGCCTCGTCGAAGACCTGCGACCGCGCTTCGAAGGTCGACCGCGTCTGTTGAACTTGTTCGGCTACAGCGGCCTCGCCAGCGTGCTCGCCGCGCGCGTCGGCTACGAGGCCACGCACGTCGACGCCTCGCGCGCCGCGCTGGCGTGGACCCGCGAGAACCAGGCCTTGTCAGGTTTGCCTGACAACGCGCTGCGCGTGGTGCTCGAAGATGCGCTGCAGTTCGCGCGCCGCGAGGCGCGGCGCGGCGCGCGCTACGAGGTCGTCCTGCTCGATCCGCCGCACTACGGCCGCGGCCCCAAGGGCGAGGTGTGGCGCTTCGAGGAGCGCATCGCCGAGCTGGTCGAGGCCGTGCGCGAGCTCCTCGCGGACCGTTCGCTGGTCGTCTTGTCGACCTACGCCATCGGCTGCTCGCCGCTGACCTTCCGCAACCTGCTGGCCGAACTCGGCCCGGGGCGCGTCGAGGCTGGGGAACTGGCGCTCTCCGAGGAGGACGGCGGGCGACTGCTGCCCTGCGGCTTCTGCGCGCGCCACCTGCGCGGACTCGAGCCGTGAGCGATCGGCGGCGCGCGATCCTCGAGGTCGTCCACGAGGACAACCACGTGCTGGCCGTGCACAAGCCCGCGGGCCTGCCCGTCGTGCCCGACGAGAGCGGCGACCAAAGCTTGCTCGAGCGCGCCAAGCTCTGGATCGCCGAGCGCCACGACAAGCCCGGCGCGGTGTTCCTCGGCGTGGTCCACCGCCTCGATCGCCCAGTCTCCGGCCTCGTGGCCTACGCGCGCACCAGCAAGGGCGCCGCGCGCTTGTCCGAGTCCTTTCGCGCCCACGCCGCGCGCAAGACCTACCACGCCGTGATCGAGGGCGAGCACGCGCGCGGCGTCTCCGAACTCGAGCAATGGCTGTGGAAGGACGAATCGCGCAACGTGGTCCTCGTGGTCCCCGCCGGCCGTCCGGGCGCGCAGCGGGCGCTCACGCGCCTCGAGGTGCTGGCCACGCACGGCGGCCGCAGTCTCGTGCGCCTCGAACCACTCACCGGTCGGCCGCATCAGTTGCGCCTCGCTTGCGCCACGCGCCTCGCGCCCATCCTCGGCGACCTCAAGTACGGCGCGCGCGCCCCCTTGCCCGACGCCGACATCGCGCTGCATGCGAGCTTCCTCGCCGTGCCGCACCCCACGAAAGCGGAGCCGCTCGATCTCGCGCGCCTGCCCGACCGCGCGCCGTTCCAGCCCTTCGCCACCGAGCTCGAGCAACAAGCACGAACGCGCCACGGCTAGTCTCGAGTTTGGTTTCTTCCTGTTTTCCGCGGAACCCGGGTCGCCCCCGCGCGTCCTTGCATGGGTACCTTCCGTGCGCCTTCCTGCCGACCACGAAGCTCGCTCCCGCCACCGGCTCGCGCCGACCTCCACAGGTTCCGATGGCCGAGCGAGCCCGCGCATGCGCCTCCAGCTCTGGGCTTGGGCTGGGGCGCTCCTGGTCGTTGTCGGCGCCCTGGTGTGGTCCGCCTTGCGCGCCAGCCCCACGCCTTCGCCACTTGGCGGTGTGCCCCAAGTGCGCGCCGCGGCGCGCCCAGGAGGCGCGCAGGTCGATCCGCTCGAGTCCCCGGCGCGACCGGGGCCAACGGCTCCGCGGCCGGGCTTGGATCCCTACGCGCCCGAGCATCCGCCCTTCGACCAAGGCCAGTTCGAGCGTCAGCTCGAGGCCGCGCGTCCCTCGCGCGAGCCGCACTGAAGGAGCTGCGCGCTCAACCGGCGCCCCAGGCGGAACGGCTCTGTTCAAGCCGCGCGGCGCGCGCAGGCCAAGCGATCTCCAAGGCATCGAACTCCTCGCGCCGCACCGCGTTTTGGAACGCGACCTCCGCGCCCAGGAACAGCAGCATGTCCAAGCGCTGCACCAGCGAGGTGAGCGCGGCGAGCTTCCGGTCCTTCGCGCCGCGCCAATCGTGGTGTTGTTGGCAATTCGCGACGACATCCTCCGGCAAGCGCCAGTTGCGCGCCAACTGCGCGCCCGCCGCTTCGTGCTCCTCGCGGAACAAGCAGCCGAGCAAGGCCGCCGAGGGCGCGCTGCTCGGCTTGGTGCGTTCCAACTCGCGCCGCAAGGTCGCCACCAGCGCCACCTTGCCCACGTCGGCGAGCAGCACGGCCATGTGCGCCTCCTCGGGCGCGCGCCCGACCTCGGTCGCGTAGAGCCGCGCCATGCGCGCCATGGCGGCCGATTGGCGCCAACTCTCCTTGGCATGGCGCGCCAGCACTTCGTCCTCCGGCGCCGTGGCCTTGAGCGTCATCGACCACAAGAGCGTGCGCAGGTTGCGCGCACCGAGGCGCACGACCGCCGCGGTGACCGTGCGCGCCGGCTCGGCCGCCGCCAGCGTCACCGAGTTCGCGGCGTTCAGGAGTTCGCCCGCCAGCTGCGGATCGCGTTCGATGGCCTCGACGATCAGGCGCGTCGAGATGTCGTCGCCACTCGTCAGGTGCAGCAAGGTCGCGTGCGTGCTCGGCAGCTTGGGCAGCACCAGCTTGCCCGCGGCGATGCGTCGCTTGACCGCCTCGAGGATTTCCAGTTCCGCGCTCGACAGGCGCGCGCGGCTGCTGCCGGCGGCATCGAGGTGTTCGTCGACATGGATCGGTGGCGGGGCCGGCAGCGGCGCGGCATGCGTGGCGCGTGGACCGTCGCCGCCCTCATCGTCGGCGCGCTCGGCATCGTCGTGCTCGGCATCGTCGTGCGTTGCGCCATGTCCAGCGTCCGGCGCAGCGGGCGTCCCATCAGCGCCCGAGCGCGGAGCCTGCTCCAGCTGCGACTGCGTCCGCTCCACGTCGCGCGAGTCGAACAGCACGAGCGCACCGACGTGCTCCTCGGCGGCGTCCCGGGCCGGCAGCGGAGCCATCGCAAGCGCAGGCTCGCCTGACGCGCCGATGGGCCGGGCATCGGCGCCTGCACGCATGGCGTCCAACGACGCCTGCTCGCGTGCGTCGGGCCTCGCCTGCCGGGATGGTTCGGCCCGTGCGTGGTGCTGTTCGGGTGCCAATCTTCGGGTCGGCCGCGGTCAAGGCCTCGCCTGCGCTCATCGGCCGAGCCGCCACCTCCGACTTGAGTCCGGTTCGCCTGCGCTGCAGCTCGGTGTCGCACCTAGGAACGGAGTTCCCGGCGCCGCCATTCAGCGGCTGGCCTCGCCCAGCCGGTGGCCGTGCCCGGCGTGCTTGCCGCGCAGGGCGAGCCGCAAGCCTGCGCGCTCGTGGAGCAGCGCCTCGCTCCACGCGACACCCTGCTTCTCGGCCCTCGCCTTGCTCGCCGCCATGAGCCGCGCGCGCGCCTCCTCTGGCAGCAATCCCACCAGCTGGCGGCCATGGTCGGCCACGGCCGGAGCATGGCGACGACGCGCTTCGATGGCGCGCGCGCGCAGCTCCGCGCGCAGCGCCTCGCGTGCGGCAAGATCCGCGCCGGGGCCGAGGTCCTCCACGCGGCGCCGCGCCTCGTCGCGCAAGCCACGCAGTTCCTCGCGCAGCGGCGCCGCGGCCTGTCGGGCCGATTGAAGGAGCTCCAGCGCGGCTTGGCGTTGCTCCGCAGGCAAGCGCTGGAGCGGCCCGCGGCGGCGCGGCCCGCGACGACCCTCGCGTCCACGACGGCCCTCCTGCTCGCGACGCTCGGCGCGCACGCCGCCTTCCGAGGGGCTGCTCGTGGCGGGTTGGCGCGCCGATGTGTCTTGCTCCGCGCCGCGGGCGAGGGCCTGCACTTCGTTCGGAACGAGGATCAGCGCCACGAGTGCGCACGACAGGGAGAGATTCTTCATGGGATCGGTGGCCTGCTTGGGATCTGTTTCCTACTTGGGGTCCACTTGCTTGAGCGGATCGGTCCATGAAACACGCTTCTCCCGCGTGGGTTCCGCGGCGCGTGTACGATCACGGCAAGCATGGGTGGCAAGGTCGTGCTCGGCGTCGTGGGTGATGTGCATGCGCGCCTGCGACACCTCGAGGATGCCTGCGCCGCGCTGGAGGCCGATGGGTCGCTCGCTGCCGTGCTGCTAGTCCTCGAACGCGTGCGCTTCCTCTCCACGCTGGTGCGTTGCTTGCCGGGCAACCACGATCTGCCGACGCTTCCCGACGAGCCGCGCTTCGCCGTCGACCTCGATGGGCGACTCGAGGCTCGCGCAGGCGTGCGCATCGCGGGCTTCGGCGGCGCCGGGACCGGGAAAATCGGCTTCCCATGCACGTGGAGCGACGAAGCAGCGCTCCGCCGGGGCATCCATGCTCGCGACCCGAGCCTCGCCCACGCTCCGCCGCATGGCACGGGCCTCGACCTCGCGTGTGGCCTGCGGAGCAAGATGCAGGCGCCGCTCGTCGCCCTGGAGATCTCGCCATGAAGGGTCCCGTCCAGCGGCGCGCGCTGGTGTCCAAGAATCTTGACACTTCTCCGGAGGATCGCCCCGACGAGCTGGTGCTGGAACGAGGCGCGGCGGCCTGCGCCTGGATCGGCTTCGACCTCGCCTGGTCGGCCCGCAACCGCTCGGGTGCCTGCGCCCTCCTCGCGGATGGCGGCGACGCGGTGCGCGTCGCGGCGCTGGCCCATGGCGCGACGCTCGCCGAATTGGAGCAGTTCGCGCTGCGGCACGCCGCGCCGCGTTGCCTCGTGGGCGTGGACGCGCCCCTCGTCGTGCGCAACGAGCAAGGTTCGCGCGCTTGCGATCGCCTGCTGACCTCGGTGTTCGGCCGCCAAGGCGGCGGCGCCTATCCGGCCAATCGGCGGCTCTTGTCGAAGGACGGCGCGCCGCCGCGCGGCGAGGAGCTGCTCGAACGCCTCGCGCGTCACGGCTTCGAGGCGCCACCGCGGCTCGACTCGCGCGCCGCGCGCCAGGTCCACGAGGTCCACCCGCATGGCGCGTGGCTGCGGCTCTTCGCTCTCGAGCGCCGCCTCGCCTACAAGGAGAAGACGCGCGACCTGGCGCTGCACCTGTCCGAGCGCGCGCGCGCCCTCGAGTTGCTCGGTTCCCTGCGCGAGCCGCGCATCGCCGGCTACGCGCAGGTGCGGTCGCTGCTCGAGGCCGGCGACATGCCCGCCAAGGAGCGCAAGCGCCGCGAGGACCTGATGGACGCGCTGGTGTGCGCGCTGGTCGCCTGGTGGCGCTCGCGCGGCCAGTGCCAGGCCCTGGGAGACGAGGAAGGTGGCTTCGTGCTGGCGCCGGCACGCGCGGCGCGTGTCAAGGATACTTGACGAATGGGCGCGCGAGTCGGCTCCCAAGGGCGGCGGATCCTCGACGACCCTCGAGGCTCGCGCTCGCGCTCTCGCGCGGGAGCCTCGCTTGCAGCTCAGCCCGAGAGCGGCGCCGCCGCGCCGAGCGTCGCTTCGGACGGGTCGTCGCTCCACACGACTTGGTACAGGGTGTCGCGCTCGATGGGCACGCGCCCGGCGTCGCGGATCCAACGCACGAGCTCCTCGCGCGCCACCTCCTGCGGGGTGGTGGCCCCGGCCTCGTGGTAGATCTTCTCCTCGACCACCGTGCCGTCGACGTCGTCGGCGCCGTACGCCAAGGCCGCCTGCGCCACCGGCACGTCCATCAGGATCCAATAGGCCTTGATGTGCGGGATGTTGTCGAGCATCAAGCGGCCCACGGCCAGCTCTCGCAGCTCGTCCAGCGCCGAGGGCCCGGGGATGTCGGCCATCTCGGTGTTCTCGGGATGGAACGAGAGGGGGATGTAGGTCTGGAAGCCGCGCGTCTCGTCCTGCAGCAGTCGCAGCCGGTCGAGGTGGTCGACGCGCTCCTCGATCGTCTCGATGTGGCCGTGGAGCATCGTGCAGTTGCTCTTGAGGCCCGCCTGGTGGACCTTCCTCGCGGTGGCCAGCCACTCGTCGCCGCTGATCTTGAGGTGGTAGCTCTCCTGGTGCACGCGGTCGGCGAAGACCTCCGCGCCGCCGCCGGGGCAGGAGCCTAGTCCCGCCGCCACCAGTTCGGGCAGCACTTCCTCCAAGGGCTTCTTGGCCTTCTTGGCGATCTGGTCGAGCTCGACCATCGTGAAGGCCTTGACGTGGATCGAAGGCCGCGCGCGCTTGGCGGCCTTCAGGATGTCGAGGTAGTACTGGTAGTCGAGTTTGGGATGGATGCCCGCCACCATGTGGACTTCGGTGACGGGGCTCGCCAGTTGCGCGCGGATCTTGGCCTCGACCTGCTCGGGCGTCATCCAGTACGCGCCCGCCTGGTTCGGCAACCGCTGGAACGCGCAGAAGCGGCACAGCTTGTTGCAGATGTTCGTGTAGTTGACGTGCTGGTTCACGTTGAAGTACGCGCGGTCCCCGTGCAGCCTTTCGCGCGCGTAGTTCGCCAACTCGCCCACCGCGTGCAGGTCGGCGCGGTACAAGCGTGCGCCGTCCTCGCGCGAGAGGCGTTCGCCGGCCACGACCTTGAGCGCCAAGTCCTCGATGCCCTCGCGCCGCGCCACGCGCACCACGCGCTCCGCCGCGGCGTGCCGAGCGCCGCTCGCGGGCGTGCTCGTCGCAGGCGTGGCGCTCACGCTTCCGCTCCGGCGCCCACCAGAGCCTTGCCGAGGCGCGCCGCGCGGTGCGTCGCCGCTTCCTCGCGGCAGGCGGGACCGCTGGGCGCGCCGAGGCGCTCGTCGACGATGCCGTACCAGCTGTTGCGGCGCGTGGGCACGAAGCCCGCGCGGCGGATTTGCGCCTCGAGCTTCTCGATGGGGGCGAGGTTGAAGCAACCAGCGGCCGAAACGACGTTCTCCTCCAGCATCGTGCCGCCGAAGTCGTTGCAGCCCATGCGCAGCGTCAACTGGGCGCTCTTCAAGCCCTGCGTGACGTAGGAGGTCTGCATGTTGGCGATGTTGTCGAGGTAGATGCGCGCCAAGGCTTGCACGCGCAGGTAGGTGCCCGGCGTGGCCTTCCTCGGATAGAGCTCCTGCTGCGGCACGCCCTCGGGCTGCATGGTCCAACACGCGAAGGCCGTGAAGCCGCCGGTCTCGTCCTGCAAGGCGCGCAGGCGCTCGAAGTGCTCGATGCGCTCGGCGTGCGTCTCCACGTGGCCGAACATCATCGTCGCCGACGAACGCAAGCCCGCCTCGTGCACGGCGCGGTGCACGGCGAGCCAGCGGTCGGTCGTGGTCTTCTTCGGCGCGATGATCTTGCGCACGCGCTCGACGAGCATCTCGGCGCCCGCGCCGGGCACGGATCCCAAGCCCGCGGCCACCAGGTCCTTGAGCACCTCTTCGACCGGGCGCTTGTCGAGCTTGGCCAAGTGGTCCAGTTCTGGAGCCGAGAGCGCGTGCAGGTTGACGAGCGGGAAGCGCGTGCGCAGGTCGGCGCACAGCTCGGCCCACCACGCCGTCTTGAGCCGCGGGTGATGCCCGCCCTGCATCAGGACCTGCCGGCCGCCGAGATCGGCGAGTTCCTGCATGCGACGGTGGATCTCCTCGCGTTCCAGCACGTAGGCGCCCTCCTCGCCCGGCCGGCGATAGAAGGCGCAGAAGCCGCAATCCGTGATGCAGACGTTGGTCGGGTTGAGGTTGCGGTCGACGATGTAGGTTACGCGTCCCTCGGGATGCAGCCGGATGCGCACGAGATCGGCCAGGCGCGCGAGCAGCAACAGGTCCGCATGGTCGTGCAGCAACAACCCCTCCGCGGGCGTGATGCGCAGGCCATCTTCGACCTTGGCGGCGATGCGGGCCACTTCGGCCGCCCGCGGACCGCTCGAGGCGTGGCTGGCGCGCTGGGGAGGGTGGCCTCCGACGAGCGGCTCGGCGCCAAGGACGCCCAACGCGTGCGCGGCGGACGGGGCTCCATCTTCGATCGGCGAGCTGTCCATCTCTACTTGGAGTATACGCAGCCACGGGTGGCGCTCCAGCGCGCGCCAAGCCACAATTGCAGCGTGGTCCAGGCGGATCGTGCAGCATCCATGCACCCGCGTCGGGCCCCATCGCCACCTGCCATGATCCGATCGGACGCAAACTCTCACTTCGGGTCCGCGCTCCTGCGCGGGGCGCTAGCCCTGGTCCTCGTCGCCGGCGCGCTCGCAGCCGCGCCGGCCGCGGCCCTGGATGCGCCCCGCGAGGCGCGCACGGAACAGCCCAAGCCGGAACAGGCCACGCCCAGCGACCCCGTGGCCGTCGAGCGGCGCGCCAAGGAGTTGGCCGTGCTGCTCGAGCGTTGGCGCGCCAACGAGACGGCCATGGGCGAGGACTACAAGGCTTGGCGGGCCGCCACCCAAGACGCGCGCACGCAAGGCTTGCCGCGCGAGCAATGGCCGGCCTCGCCGTTGCTTGGGTGGTTCGCGAAGAACGAGGAGCTCGCCGACCTCGGCCAGCCCGATGCGCTCGTCTGGTGCGTGCAACAGGTCTCCACCACGGGCCGCGAGCTGGCGGCGATCCTCGCCTGCAAGGACCGCTGGTACGGCAAGCTCGTGGCCGAACACGCCGACACGAGCGCGCTGGAGAAGGCCCTGGTCCATCTGCGCGTCGAGGGATCGCCGGGGTCCCTGCCCGCCGCGCGCGCCATCGAGCTCCTCGAACAAGCCGCGCGCAACAGCACCAAGCCCGCCATCCAGGCCAAGGCGTTGTCGGCGTTGATCGAGCCCTTGTCGCGCAGCGGACTCGCCGACGCGCCCGCGCGCCGCAAGGCCTTGCTCGAGCGCCTGGCCAAGGACTACGGCGAGACGGTCGAGGGCCAGCGTGCCAAGGCCACCTTGAACGGCGAGGTCGTCCTGACCATCGGCAACGTCGCTCCCGACTTCACCACCAAGGATGCCGAAGGCGTGGAGTTCAAGCTCTCCGACTACCGCGGCAAGGTGGTCGTGCTCGACTTCTGGGGCTTTTGGTGACCCCCTTGCGTGGGGATGATTCCCCACGAAAAGGAGCTCGTGGAGCGCCTGAAGAACAAGCCCTTCGCCCTGGTCGGAGTCAACACGGACAAGGACAAGGAGTACTACAAGCGACAAGTCGCGGTGCACGGCGTGACATGGCGCAGCTCGTGGCAAGGCGGCACGAACGGCCCCTTGTGCCGCGAGTGGAACGTGCGCGGCTATCCGACCATCTACGTGCTCGACCACAAGGGCGTGATCCGCTTCAAGAACGCGCGCGGCAAGGAGCTCGACGCGGCCGTCGACAAGCTCTTGAAGGAACTCGAGGACGAAGAGAAGGCCAAGTCGGCCAAGTAGCGCGGCCCTGGCCTGCACCGCCGCGGCACGCCGACGAGGCCGTTCCGCGGCCTTTTTTTCCACTGGCGCGGAGCGCGCCCGCTCGTAATCCAACCGTCGGGGCGGAGCCGTCGGCGCGCTGGCGCCGATACAATTCCGCCCAACATCCTCGCCGACCATGACGCCGACCAAGTCACTGCTCGCCCTCGCCCTCGCGCTCTGCGCCATGTCCACCCTTTCGTTCGCGCAGGATGGCGCCGCGCTGCTCGCGAGCTACAAGAGCGCCATCGTCGCCTACGATCAGGGGCGCGTCGACGCGGTGCGCGCCCGCGCCGCGGTGGATCTCCAGCATCCCGCGCGCGCCTTCTGGCCGCGCTTCGAGGCCGCGGCCGCTTCCGGCGACGACGCGGTGGCGCTCGGCTGGCTCGCGCAGCACGCCTACGTGGCGCTCGATCCGTCCAAGGAGCGCGTCGCCAAGGTGCGCGCCGCGCTCGCAAGGCTCCAGTCGCGCCATCGCGCCTCGCCCGAACTGCAGGATGGACTTGGAGGCTTGATCACGTGCCGCGCCGATGGCGACGAGGACGCGTCCTTGCGCTTGTGCGAGGAGGTCGCCGGTTCCGATGCGCCCGACGAGACGCGCGCGCGCGCCTGGATGGTGGCGGCCCATGTCATCTCCGACAACCTGCGCAGCGAGGATCCCGCGCGTCTCGCGCAAGCCGACGAGCTGCATCGCTCGGTTGTCTTGTCCTTCCCGAAGACCAAGGCCGCCAAGGAGGCCTCGGGGCTGTGGATGCCGCGCCTCGAGCGCGACTTCTTGCGCGCCTCGCTCGCATGGCAGGACGAGGTCGAGGCCCTGCGCGCGCAAGGCAAGCGCCACGACCAGTGGCCTCCGCACCCGATCCAGCGCCATGTGGCGGACTTCCGCTTGTTGGCTGCCACCGGGCACAACACGGCGATGCGCTTGTGCGAGGTCGTCCAGCCCGCCGTCGACCAGGCCTTCCGCACCTCGCCCGGCATCGGCTTTTCGTTCCTCTACGCGCAGCTCTTGTCGCACTACCCGCCGCGCGCCGAGGGTTGGGCGGAGCTGCGGCCGCGCATCCTCGAACTGGCCCTGCGCGAGTTCCCCGATGAACGCTGGGCCATCGACGCCTTCGTCGTGACGCGCCGCGAGGTCGAGACGATGCCGCCGCGCGCGGCCGATGGAGCCTGTCGCGCGGCGTTGGAGCTGTGCGACGAGCCGCGCGTGCGCGCCTTGGCGTGGTGGTGCCTGGCGCGCACCCACATGCTGCACGGCGACGACGCCTCGTTGGCGGTGGCGCAGGAGTCGCTGGCGGCCCTGCTCGACGAGCACCCCGACGAGGATCCGCGCCTGTTGGAGGCCGCCGCCGTCGACAAGCGCCGCGTCGAAGCGCTGCGCGTGGGAGCGCCGCTGCCGGACTTCCGCGGCGAGGACGCCGAGGGCCAGCCCGTGATCCTGCGCGGCTACAAGGGCCGCGTCATGCTGCTCGTGTACTGGTCGCGGCTGCAGCGCGCGTCGCTCGAGGCTCTGCCGGACTGGGTCCGCTTGCGCGACCAGATGAGCGGTAGGCCGTTCGAAGTGGTGGGGGTCTGCCCCGACCAGGTCTCGCGCCACGCCGAGTTGGAGGAGCGCCGCAAGCTGGGCGTCGCATGGCGGTCGATCATGACCATGGGACGCGTGGAGGGCTTGATGGAGGACTCGTTGGCCTTGCGCATGCCGCTCGTGGTCGTCGTGGACGACTTGGGCGTGATCCGCGCGCGCAACCTGCCCTTCGCCGAGTCCAAGGCGCTGGTCGAGCGGCTCGTGAAGGAGTGCGAGGCGCGCTCCAAGCGCTGATCGGACCGCGTTCCGAACGCCGATCGAGCGCCTGTCGCCTCGCCACGGCTCCCCGCGGACGCTACCCTCCCTCCGCCGCAGCGTCGGCGCGACCACACCATGGCTTCACGCAACGATTCGAACTTCATGGACACGATCGTGTCGCTGTGCAAGCGACGCGGCTTCGTCTTCCCCGCCTCCGAGATCTACGGCGGCATCGGCAACACCTACGACTACGGTCCGCTGGGCGTCGAGCTGAAGCGTCGCGTCAAGGAGGCGTGGTGGACGCGCACGGTCACGATGCGCGACGACGGGGTGGGGCTCGACTCGGCCATCATCCAGAACCCCAAGACCTGGGAGACCTCCGGCCACGTCGCGGGCTTCACCGACCCGATGGTCGACTGCAAGAAGTGCAAGGCGCGCTTCCGCGCCGACAAGCTCGAGGACGCGCGCTGTCCCGAGCGCCCGAGCAAGAGACCGGGTGAATGCGGCAGCGAACTGACCGAGCCGCGCGCCTTCAACCTGATGTTCAAGACGCAGGTGGGCGCGGTCGAGGGGGCGGGGTCGATCGCCTACCTGCGGCCCGAGACGGCGCAGGGGATCTTCCTCAACTTCAAGAATGTCGTCGAGAGCTCGCGCATGAAGCCGCCGTTCGGCATCGGCCAGATCGGCAAGAGCTTCAGG
>SXXH01000229.1 GCA_005789645.1 Planctomycetia bacterium | reverse complement strand
GCCGGCGCGTCGAGCGGCACGATGCGCGCGCGCACGCGCTCGCCGCGCGCGGGGGCCGCTGGCGCCTCGGCCCGTTCGGCATGCTCGCGCAAGCGCTGCTCGTAGCTCGCGGGCGCGAGGTAGGGCGTCAACAGCGAGTCGATGGCGACCAGCTCGAGCGAGCGGCGCACGCGCCAGGCCCGCTCGTCGTCCTCTGGACCGAGGGCGGGATCCCATTCCTCCTCGACGAGGCGCGCGTTCGCGCCCGCCTGTCCGTTCGACTCGCCGACTTCGACCTGGTTGGCCCCGACGATCTCCGCGAGGTGTCGCGCGTCCTCGTCGCCGCGCGCGCGCGGCACCACGAACACGACATCCACGCCCTGTTGCGACAAGCCGCGCGTCAAGCCGTGGCATGCGGTCCCCAATCCGCCCGAGATGTGCGGAGGGAACTCCCAGCCCAGCATGAGCACCTTCATCGGCGCAGATCCGCGAGCAGCTTGTAGGCGCGCAGCACCTCGGCGGTGCTCCACGCCTGCGCGATGGTGCCTCCGGGGCGGTGCGGCGGGTCGCCGTCGAAGACCTCGGACAAGTGGCACAGTCCCGCCTTGTCCATGTGCTCGCCGAGCCCGTCGAGCAGGTTGCGCAGCCACGCGCGGGTCTGCACGTCCGGACCGTGCGCGCGCAACGCCGCCTCGACGAAGAAGCCGAGCAGCCACGGCCAAGCGGTGCCTTGGTGGTAGGCCTCGTCGCGTTGGCGCCCCGACCCGTGGTAGCGGCCCTTGTAGTCCTTCTCCTCGGGACCGAGCGTGCGCAGCCCGCAGGGCACCAACAGGTGGCGCCTGGCGCAATCGACGATCTTGACGCGCTGGTCGATCGCGAGCGGACTCCACTCGAGCGCGGCCGCGAGCACCATGTTCGGCCGCAGCGACCGATCGGCGACGCCGTCCTTCCAGCGGTCGGCGAGCCACGGCTCCTCGTCCAGCACGAAGCGCTCGAGGAAGGCCGCGTGCGCGTCGCGCTTGCGCGCCCCGAAGGCGCGCGCGGCCGACTCGGAGCCCCCAGCGCGGTGCAGGTACTCGAGGTAGGCGAGCAGGAAGCACCACAGGGCCTCGATCTCCACCGCGCACCCATCGCGCGGCGTCACCGGACCATCGGGCGTCTCGGCGTCCATCCAGGTGGCGTTGAGGTGCCCGCCGCCGGCGACGATCAGCCCCGACTCGTCGGCGCGGATGCCGAGGTCGGTGCCCTCGTGGTAGCAGTTGGCGATCTCCTCCAGCGCCGGCAGGAAGCGCGCGGCGACTTCGCGCACGGGCGCGCCAGCTTGCTCGAACAGGCGCACGGCGCGCGCGAACCACAAGCTGGCGTCGACGCTGTTGTAGGCCGAGTCCTCTTGTCCCAAGCCGAAGATGTTCGGGAGCAAGCCGCGGCGCAGGTACTTGAGCGAGCCCTGCAGCACTTCGCGGCATTGGTCGAGGCGCCCGCGGGAGAGCGTCAGGCCCGGCAGCGACAAGTAGGTGTCGCGGCCCCACTCGAGGAACCACGGCCAACCCGCGACGACGCCGAGCCGCCCGTGTTCATCGCGGTGCAGGAAGTCGTCGGCGGTCAGGGCCAAGGTGTCGCGGACACCTCCCTGCCACGACTCGAAGCGCGCCGAGCGCTCGCGCTCCTCGCGCCCGAACAATGCGGCCGGGTCCTCGACCGGGCCGTCGATGGACGCGGCGATGCACACGCTCGCGCCTTCGGCCAGCTCGAACTCGTGCCAACCGGGCGACCAGTTGTCCTCGTGGCCGTCGTAGCCGCGCGCGATGTCGGCGCCCAGCTCGATGCCGCGGTACCACACCGGGTCGGTCTCGAACGAAGCGGTGCCGCTGGTCGTCAAGTCGAGCGCGGGCAGCGCCTCGTAGGGACGCAAGCGCACGCCATGCGCGGTGCGCTGGACCTTGGGATCGAGCGCGATGTTCTCGACCGTCAACGCATCGGCCTCGCGGAAGGGCAGCAGCGCCTTCACGCGCAGCTTGAGGGGCCCGGTCAAGCCGCTGGCGCGCCAACGCACGACGACGGCGCGGCGCGAGCGCGCCATGATCAGCTCGCGCTCGATCTTCGCCATGCCGAGGAGGAAGGTCCACTTGGGCCACGGCGCGAGCTCGAAGCGCTCGAGCGATTGGTGGCCTTGCGGCGCGAAGAGGCCTTTGTAGCGCGCCACCGACAACGGGAACGAGCGTCCCGAGCCATGCACGCTCTCGTCGAAGCGCGACAACCACACGTGGCGCTTGGCCGAGCCCGGGCGTGGACCGGCGAGCAGCGCGTGATAGCGCCGTGTCGGGCAGGAAAGCACCGTCGAGGACGCGTAGCCCCCGCGTCCATCGGTCTCGAGCCACTCGCGCGTGACGGAGCGCTCGAGTTGCAGCAGTTCGGCGCGTTCGATGCGCACGAGCGTGCGATCCATCAGAGTGGTGGGACCCATGGCGGCGCGCGGATTCTAGTGGGCGCGCCCACGTCGTTGCGACCCGCACAGGTGCTTGGTGCGCGAGCGGAAGTCGAGCCTGCGAATCGGCGTAGGACGAAGTCGAGGAAGCGCCGCAGGAGCTTGAGATTTGATCGCGAACAATGCCTCCAATACGCCCACAGGTAACAATACGCATTAAGGCACGGGCTTGTCGATCGCACGCGCACTCGACTCACGCGAGCCGCTCGGCGAAATGCAATTCCCTTCAAGCCCGCATAAACCAGCACGCCTCGCGAGGCATGCGCGCCAGCCCGGGCCGCGCAGGCAGATCGACGCTGCGAGTGCGTTCGCGCCGAGCAAGGGTGCTCGAGCGCTCGCGACCCCTTTAGGCAAGGCAGACTGCGAGCACTGTGCGCGAATGCGCCGACCCGCGCAGCGTCAGCCGACGGCGCGACCGAGGAAGAAGCCGTCGAGCCCCTGGCCTTGGTAGCGCGGCATGATCAGCGTGCCGCTCCACGGCGCGCGCACTTCACGCGCCAACTGCGGTCCGCTGCGCGCGAGCAGCTGCCCTTCGCGCACAGGGTCGAAGTTGCGGAAACCCGGCAGCATCTCGAAGTCCTCGCCGGGCTGCAGATGATGGCAGTACCCCACCTCCACCACGGCGGGCAGGCCCTGCGCGCCAGCGGCGAGTCGCGCCTCGAGCGCGGCGCGCGCGGGCGCGTCCGCAGGAGCGACCACGCCTGCTTCGATCAACGCGATCCAAGCCGCGGCCTCGTGGTGGTCGACGGTGCTGGCGGCGGCGTTCTGTCCGCCTTCGAGCACGATCGAGCGATGGCCGAGCGCGCCGAACCACTCGATCAGCGTGCCGCCGATCAAACCTTCGATGCCCGACAAGAGCGGCACCTTGAGCGCCAACGCGAGTTCGGAGGAACCACTCGGTCCTGAGACCACCGTGAAGGGCGGGCCGAGGCTCGAGGTCGAGTGCAGGTCGAGCAGCGTGGCAGAGCCGCATTGCGCGAGCTCTTCGTCGAGCAGCGCGAGCAGCGCTTGCTGCTCGGCGCGCTCGCTCGAGCCGCGCGCCTCGCCGCGGCGGGCCAAGTGCACATCCTCGGCGCGCCACAGCCGGTTCAAGTCGTCGTGCAGGAAGCGCACATCGCGCTCGAGCCCCGCGAGATTGCCCACCAGCATGGCCACGCGACCGCGCAGGCGCGCGACGGGCAGGCTCGCCACGACGCGGCGCAGCGCGAGCACGCCGCCCGGTTCGTTGCCATGCACGCCCGCCGTCAAGACGCACAACCCGCCACCGCGCGGTCCGGCGCGCAGGATCTCGCGCGCGAGCGGCGCTTGGGCGAGTGTCTGGCGTAGCATCGTCGCTTGCATCTTCGCGGGTATCGTCGAGGTGGAGGCGCCGATCTTGAGCTGGGCGTCGCGGAAAGGGCTTCCACCCCCTCCAGCGGGCTCGAAATCAGCGGTCTTGGCGTGTCTTGGCTTTCCGGTCCGATTGTCGCGCGCCTCGAGGGCGCGCCTGGCGGACGCGCCGGGTCTTCGACGCGCCTAGTCTTCCTTGAGCCAGCGCAGCATCAAGGACGCCGTCAGCTCGAAGAAGTCGTGTTCGGTGACGAGGCCGACGAGCTTGCCATCGCGCACGACCGGCAAGGCCGAGAGCTTGTGCTCGCGCATGGCCTCGATGGCTTGGATGGTCGTGGCCTCGGGCGCGATGACGACGGGGTTCTTCTCCATCACCTCGCCCACGGTGATGGGCACGCCGTCCTGCGTGCTGTGCGTCAGGGTGCGCATCAACCCGAGCTGCGTGACCATGCCCACGAGGCGTCCGTCGCGATCCTCGACCGGCACATGGCGCAGCTTCTCCCACTCCATCACGCTCGCCGCGTAGTCGACGATGTCGTCGTCGTGCAAGGTCACGAGGTCGGTCGTCATGACCTGGCCCACGGTCAGGTACGCGTCGCGGTCGGAGGCGTGCGTGGAGAGCGGCGCCAGTTCCCAGCGGTGCACCGGCTCGTTGTCCTTCTGGCGCTCGAGCATCGCCGCCGTCAACGAACGATGCCGATCGACGACGCGACCCTTCTCTCCCATCGCGACCAGGGAATCGAAGCCCCATTGCGCGCCGCTGCGGCCGGACTGCACGCGCTCCTGCAGGACGCCGAGATAGCGGTCGATGTCGGCGCCGTCGACGCCGCGCGAGCGCAAGCCTTGGCGCGCGAGCGGCAGCAGGTGGTCGAGGATCAGCGTGTCCACGCCCTGCGCGCGTCCGCCGAGCCAGGTCGTGCGCGCGTGCAACCCGTAGCGCGCGGCCGCGAAGAAGTTGGCCTTGGCGTCGTCGAAGCGCATGCGCTTGGACACATCGCCGTACTCGGCCGGCAGCGCCGCCATCAAGCCGAAGAAGAAGGCCGAATTGGCCATCTCGTCGACCACGCTCGGGCCGGCCGGCAGCACGCGGCACTCGATGCGGAAGTGCGGCTTGCCCTCGCTGATGCCGTAGCACGGACGGTTCCAGCGGTAGACCGTGCCGTTGTGCAGACGCAGCGCCTTGAGCTGCGGCACCTCGCCACGAGCGAGCATCTCGAGCGGCGACTGGTCCTCGCCGGTCGTGATCAAGGCGCGGAAGCGCGCGATGTCGTCGCGGTAGATCTCGAGGATCGAATCCTTGACCCAGCGGTCGCCGAAGCTGACGCGCTGGCGCATGCCGCGCTGGACCTTCTGCTCGGTGCGCACATCGATCGACTGCTGGAAGAGCGCCACGCGCGTCTCGTGCCACAAGCGGTGGCGCAGCAGCACGGGCGAGTTGGCCCCGGCCGCCAGCAACGGGGCCACGACGAGCTGGGCGACGTTGTAGTGCGGCGCGAATTCCTCGGCAGACACCTGCCAGTGCAACTGGAAGCTCGTGTTGCAGGCCTCCAGCAGCACGTTGTCGTGGTGCGTGTTGAGTTCGTCGAGGCCCTTGATGACGGCCTGGAAGCGGCCGCCGCGCAAGCCGACGAGGATGTCATTCAGCGCCTTGTAGCGCGGGATGGGCGTCAACGACTCGAGCCCGAGGTGCGTCTGGTCGAGCGTCGGCAGGATGCCGCACATGACGATCTGCGTGCGGACCTCGCGCGCCGCGTCGCGCGCCAGCTCGAGCAGGTGCAGCAGCTCGCCCTCCATCTCCGACAGGCAGCGCCCGCCGAACACGCGCGGCGACAGGTTCGCCTCGAGGTTGAACTGCGCCAGCTCGGTCGTGAACGACTCCTTGGGCAGCTTGGCGAGGATCGGCAGCGCGGTGTTGGTCGGCTGCAGCGTGTTGTCGAGCAGGAACAGCTCCTGCTCCGCGCCGATGCGGCGCACGCCGGATTCGATCCAGCCCTCGCGGATCATGCGCTCGAGGGCCTGCACGTCCTCGAGCATCTGGCGCACGAACAAGCGCTTCTGCGACTCGTCCGGCAGGGTGCTGGTCTCGACCTTGGCCATGCTCTTAGGCCGGTGATCGTACAGGCGCGGAGCGCGCGCGGCCAATCGGGGCGGCGCCCGCCCTCCGCGGGGCGTCTCGCGCTTTCCTCGACGAGGCCTCTCGATCGAGCTTTGCGCCACACCCCGCGCGCGGGCATCCTAGTGGGCACGAGCCTCGAGCATGGGCCTCGATCTCGGCCAGCGGAGCCCGGACGCCGAAGTTCGGGCGACGAAGCCCGAGCATCGCGACCCGGGGCGACCACGGAGCACGCCGCGCGCATGTACCTCACGCAGGAACTCAAGGACACCCTCACCTTCGTCCTCGCCGGTGGCCAAGGCGAACGCCTCAAGCCTCTCACCCTGCGTCGCTCGAAGCCCGCCGTGCCCTTCGGCGGCAGCTACCGCATC
>SXXH01000228.1 GCA_005789645.1 Planctomycetia bacterium | reverse complement strand
TGGTCGTCGTCGCCCACCACGCACAAGTTGCGATGCGTCGACGCGATGGCCTTGACGATCTCGTACTGCGGACCGTTCGTGTCCTGGTACTCGTCGACCATGACGAAGCGGAACTGGTCCTGCAGCGCCGCGCGCACCTCGTCGGATTCCTTCAGCAATCGCACCGACAAGGTCAGCAAGTCGTCGAAGTCGACCGTGCGGCAACGACGCAAGTGCTCCTCGTACTTGCCCCACGCCGCCGCGACGAGTTCGTCCTTGGGGTCGGCGACCTGGCGCTGCAGCGACTCCAGCGAGACGCCCTTGTTCTTGAGGAGCGAGATGCGCGAGTGCAGGTCGGCCGGCGCCATGGACGCCTCGGGGATGCGCAGCTCGCGCAGCGCGCCTTTCAACGCCGCCATCTGGTCGGACTGGTCGCAGATCGTGAAGTTGCGCGCCACCCCGATGGCCGACCCATGCAAGCGCAGCAGCTTGGCGCAGAACGAGTGGAAAGTGCCCACCGTCATCGACTCGGCGCGCTCTTTTCCGACCAGCTGGGCGACGCGCTCGCGCATCTCGCCGGCCGCCTTGTTGGTGAAGGTCATGGCCAACAGGTTCTCGGGGCGCGCGCCCTGGAACAGCAACCAACCCATGCGCACCGTGATGACGCGCGTCTTGCCCGAGCCCGCGCCGGCCAGCACGAGCACTGGGCCCTTGATCGTCTCCACGGCCGAGCGCTGCTCGGGGTTCAGCTTCTGGACGATCTCGTACATGGCGGGGCGCGAAGCCTAGTGACCGACTCGGCTCGACGCGACCGGCGAGTCGGCTTCCGATCGCAAGTCCTTGCGCGCGACGAGGGATACGGAGGGAACGAGGACGATTCGGCACCGCGCGATGCAGCACGCCGCCATGCAGCACGCCGTCGTGCAGCACGCCGTCATGGAGCTCGCCATGGTGGAGTTCGCCGTCGCGAAGGCCGGCGACAGCTCGCTCAGCGTCGTGCGGCGTCGAGTTCGGCGAGGCGTCGACGCGCCAGCATCGTCCAGCCGTCCTCGATGCCGTGTTCGTGCGCCAGCTCGACCGCGCGCGACAAGTGGACGCGCGCCCCTTCCGCGTCGCCCTCCATCAGCAGCGCCTCCCCCAGCGCGCTCTCGGCCAGTTGGAGCACGACACCCTCCGAGTCGACGGCCCGCGCCATATCCAGCGACTCGTCCACGCCGAGTAGCCCCGCCGCGCGCCGCAGCAGGGCGGCGTACGCCAGCTCGTCGCCGCGCCGACGACGCTCGCCCAACCTGCTGGCCGCCGCGACCGCCAACGCTCGCCCATCGCCGCCTTGCGCCGTGCGAGACAGCCACGCGCCATGCTCGGCCTCCGCCTCGTGCCCGTCCTGGCGCGCCAGCAATTCGTAGTCGGCCAAGGCCAAGTCGTGTCGGCGCGCCGCCAAGGCCAGCGTCGCGCGGCGCGACAACCAGTTCGCCTCGCCGGTCGAGCGCCACAAGTGGTCGTAGTCCGCGCGCGCGGCCTCGAGGCGCCCGAGCGCCTCGAACAAGATGGCGCGCAGCTCGCGCAGGCGACCGTCGTCTGGATCGGCTCGCAGCGCCTCGTCGAGCAACGCCACCGCGCGCTCCGGATCTTCGTCGTCGAGCGCGGCGCGCAAGGCCTCGCCCCGTTCCCAAGCAGCCTTCTGCTCGGGCACCGCGTCGATGCGCGCGAGGAGCAAGGGATGCGCGAGCACGGGCAGCAACACGCAGGCCGCGAAGCCGAGCCACGGCTGGCGCGACGAGAGCAGCCACGACAGCACGATCCCCGCCACGAGCCCGCCCAGGTGCGCCGCGTTGTCGACGACCGGCACCAGCAAGCCGAAGGCGATGTTGACCAGCACCATCAAGAGCAGCGACGAGAAGCCGCGCCGGAACCCCTCGCGCGTCATGCGGCGTCGTTGGCGCAGGAATGCCACCAACAACGCGCCCATCGCCCCGAAGACGGCCCCCGATGCCCCGACGGAGAGCGAGTAGGGATGCCAAGCCACGCTGGCCATCGACGCCAACACGCCGCAGGAGGCGTGCAAGAACAGGCATCGAACCGATCCATGCTCCATCTCGACGGCTCGGCCCAGCGCCATCAACGCCCACAGGTTGAACAGCAGGTGCAGCCAACCGGCGTGGAGGAAGGTGCTCGCGAGCAACCTCCACCACTCTCCGGCGGCGATCGCCGGGCCCCAGTTGGCGCCGAGCCGCTCGAGCACGGCGGCTTCGTCGCCCGGCTCGGACAGCGTCCATAGATGCACCAGCACCAGCAGCGCGGCCAACGCCCATGTGGCTGGCGTGCGCCGCTCGCCCCGCCATGACGCCGGGATCCGCGCCTCGCTCACTTGCCCTTGCCCGCCAAGCGCGCGTAGTGGCGCTCGATCCAATCCGAGCGCATGGTCGCGTACCAGGAACGATCGACCTTGCCCTCGATCTCGAGGTCCTCGACGCGCAACGCGTAGTCGCCGACCGCCACGAGGTACACGCGGCCCGCGCGACGACGCATCGCGGTCAAGGTCGAAGTCCACTTCCCGTCGGCGCCGCAGCTCAGGTTCAGGCCCTCGTGCAAGATCTGGATGGTCGTGGCCTCGTCGACGAGCAGCTTCCTTGTGGGCGCGATCCCCGCGTCGCGCGAGATGCCCGAGCCTTCGTCGAGCTCGACCACGCCGCCGAACGGATCGGTCAGGATCCAACGGTTCGCCCCCGCCACGGAGTGCAGGATGCCGAAGTACGGCGTCTCCTTGAGCTCCTTCTGCAGGTCGTCCTTCACCTTGAGCTTCAGCTTGATCGAGTAGGGCGCCTCGAGCGAAAGGGGCAGGGCCCACACTCCTGGTCCGCGCAGCACCAACGCGCTGTTCTCGATCGATGCCTGGGGCTCGAGCCTCAGGCGAGAGAGCTTCTTGCGCTCGCGCAGCTGGTCTTGGCCGATGGTGGCCTCGTGCTCGATGTCGTCGAGCTGGCGCGCGTCCTCGAAGCCCCAGCGCACCTTGATGCGGCCGTCGGCCAGGTTGGCCACCTCGGCCCGCGTGACATCCGCAGGCCCCAGCTCCTGCGCCGCGATCTGCAAGGCCAGCCGCGCGCGCGCCAGGAGCTCCCCCTCGCGCTGCGCCACGAAGGCCAACTTGCGATGCTCGAGCGCCGCCTCGATGGCGGCCAGCAGCGTCTCGGCACCCGCGCGATCGGAGGCTCCGGGCAACCCGTCGACGACGGCCAGCTTGCCCGCCGCCACGGCGCTCTTGAGCATCTCCGGGTACCAGACGAAGACATCCTCCTTGAGCGCCAACGCGCGTTCATCGATGTCGCGCTCGATCGCGCGATCCCACTTCGGGTCGCCGGCGAGCGCGCCGAGCCAGGCGCGCACGAGCGGCGTCGGCTCGTGGGGTTCGCCCTTCTTGAACGACTGCCGCAGCCAATCCGCCGGCGCGATCTCCTCCAAGGCGATCGAGGCCACGCCCGACTTGCCGGGCGCCAAGGTCAAGCGCCCGTCGACGAGGGCCTCCACGGCCAAGTTGTGCTTCTTGCCGCCACGCTCGAGCGCGAGCTTGGCGCCCGGCAGGCCCAGCGCCGCCTCCATGGCCGCGCGCCAAGCCAGCGCGGCCTCGATCCGCTCGCGATCGCGCCGCGCGCGCGATGCCCATGGCTCGGACGGCGACGAAGCGAGCAATTCATCGAAGGCCGCCTTGGCCGCGCCGAACGCGCCGCCTGTCGCGTGCGCGAAGGCGGCCGCGTGCGCGAGCATCGACTCGCCTTCGTCAAGGCCGCTTGACGCCGCGCCAGCCGAGCCAGCGTCGGGGCGCGACGCGCCGGCGGACGGATAAAGCCCCGCATGCAGCGCGCCACCCTCCGCGCCAGGCGTGGCCGCGGCCTTCCATTGCTCGCCAAGCCAGGCGGCGAAGTCATCCTGCAACGACGCGGCCGATTCGCCGCCCATGGTCTTGCGCAGCTGCTCGAAGCCGCGCTCGCCGCGCGCCGCCGCGCCCAGATAACGCGCCAGCGCTGCGCGCCTGCGACCGTCGCGTCCGTCGAGCAGGAAGTGCATCCACGCCTCCGACTGCGCCCAAGCGACCACGACGCAGTCGTCCCAAGCCACCGCGGGCACGCCGCGTTCCTCGGCCTGGTCGAGGAACGCCTTCTCGAGGGCGGCGGAGTCGGCGATGCCCACGAGCCGCGCCAACGGCAGGAACAACGCAGCGCGGCGCTCGGAGACCTGGGCTTCCTGCGCCAACCGCGTCAAGAGATCTTGACGCGGCGCCGGCTTGCCCAGCGACGCCGGATCCGGCTCGCGGCACTGCGAATAGCGCAGTACCAACCCTTGCTCGAGCCACAAGTCGCCCAGCGTCCCGTCGGGCGCCGAGACATGCGCCTCCAGCAAGGCCCGCACGGCTTCGCGCACGACGCCCCGCACGCGGCCTTGCGGGGCCTTCTTGGCGTGGTCGTCGTCGCATCCCACGACCAGCCGCCGAGCGCGGTCCCAGCTGGCCGTGTTGGACCAGCCATCGACGCCCAGATCGGGCTGCAAGTCCTCGTACACCGAGCGCGTCGCCAGCAACACCACCCCGACGGCGCCACGGCCGGGCGCCAACTTGGCCCCCGAGGCCAACAGCAAGTCCTTCTGCACGGCCGCGTGCGCGGCCTGCCGCCACGCGCCATGCAACGCGCCCACCTCGGCGGAATGAGCAGCCGAATCAGGCCCTTCGCGCTGCACATGGACCACGAACGGCGGCCGCGACCCATCCTCGGCCAAGGCGACGCGCCGCAAGGCGGGGTGGCGCGCGACGCGCTTCGCGATCATCCACGCGCCGGCGTTCCATGCGTCGCCAGCCACGACGGCGTCCACCTTCGCGCGTTCCTCGAGCCAGCGCTTGCGCACATCCTCGAGCAAGGTCGCGTTCAGCTCCGCCCCCGCGAGCCCCGTGTACACCTCGAGCGCGTAGGCGTCGGCGAACGGCCCTTCGGCGCGCTGGCGGAAGCCCTCGAGGTCGCGCGCCGGATCGAAGATCGTCTTCTGCGCCGCGGCCGGTGCGGCGACGCAGGCGAAGAAGGCGATGGCGAACTTGCAGGCGTGGAGGATGGACTTCATGCGCGAACTCGTCATGGTAGCTACCATGCGCGAGGTGATGGACCTCGACGTGCTCGTGCTGCAAGGCCAGGGGCGCCCCGACGCCCTGGTCGTGCTCCTGCACGGCTTGGGCGCGGATGGCGCCGATCTCGAACCACTGGGCGCGGCCTTGCTCGCGGCGTCGCCCAGCGCGCGCGTCGTGCTTCCCACCGCGCCGCGCCGCCCTGTAGGCATCGCCGGCGGGCTTCCCCTGCGTGCTTGGTTCGACGTCGGTCCAGCCGACATCCTGCGCACGCACGCCTCCGATCCCGCAGGCGTGGCGCAAGCCGAGGGCTGGCTGCGCGGCTTGCTCGAACGCGAGGCGCGTTCGGGCATCGCCAGCACGCGCATGGTCGTGGGCGGCTTCAGCCAAGGCGGCGCGTTGGCGGCGTGGTTCGCGCCGCGCCATCCCTTGCCTCTGGGCGGCGTGCTGGCGCTCTCGACCTTCATGGCGACCAACGCGCCCTTCGAAGCCGAGGTGCACGCGGCCAACCGCGGCTTGCCGGCCTTCGTGGCGCATGGGCGACGCGACGAGGTGGTGGCCCACTCCCATGGAATCGCGCTGCGGGATCGCTTGGCGCGCGCGGGGCTCGAAGTCGCCTGGCGCGACTACGACCTGGGCCACTCGATCGACGCGCAGGTCGCGCTCGACTCGGCGGCATGGCTCGCCGCGACGCTCGCGCGTTGACCGGCGACGCGCTTCAACGCTTCTCGGACGGCCCCTTGCGCTGCGGCGGCGCGGTCGTCGGATCGTCGGGCCAGGCGTGCTTGGGGTAGCGCCGCTTCAGCTCCTTCTTCACTTCGTGGTACGCGTTGGACCAAAAACTCGCCAAGTCGTCGGTGACTTGTTGCGGCCTGTAGTTGGGCGCCAGCAGGTGCACCAGCACCTTGGCGCGACCACGCGCCACGCGCGGCGTCTCCTTCAGGCCGAACAGCTCTTGGATGCGCGCCGCCAGCACCGGCGGCCGCCCGGGTTCCCACTGCAGGCGGATGCGCGAGCCGCTCGGGATCTCGATGCGTTCAGGGGCCTCGCGATCGAGCGCGCGCTGCTGGTCGGAGGTGAGGGTCGATTTGATGTGCGCTGCGAGGTCGCGCTTCTTCAGCTCTTCGATGCTGCGCGCGCCCCAAGCGAACGACTCGACCTCGGCGAGGATGCGCTCGTCGTCGATGAGCGGCAGCTCCAACTCCGGCATCAGCTCGCGCAGGCAGGACACGCGCGCCCGCAACTGCACGACATCCTCGTCCGCCAAGGACAGCACGCGCGTCGGATCGCGCCGCGCCGCCTGCGCGAGAGCCTGCGCGCAGGCGGCCTGGTCGGGCACGCCGGTCTGCGACTCCTCGAGCACGAGGTCGAGGAAGCGCGTGCGCCTCAAGGCCACGACGCGTCCAGCCGCGTCGTCCCAACCTCCGACATCCTCGACCACCACCAGCGCCGGATCGAGCCACTCGCGCTCCACGCGCGAGGCTTGGCGCACCAGCGCCTCGGCGCGCTCGCCCTTGCGTCCCGCGTCGACGTCGACGCACACGTACAAGTCGGCGTCCACGACCCCGGACTCCTCGGCCAGCACGACGCCGCGCCCGCCCACGGCCACGCCGCGGCGCGAACCCGCCTCGCGCCGCGTCGCGAGCCGGTCGGGCCACGCCGCGAGCAGCGCTCGCCCAAAGGCCTCGTCGAGCGAGTCGTCGTCCTCCTCGACCGCGACGGACAAGCGCGACAAGTCGCGCTCGAGCAGGTCCGCCGCGCGCAGCACCGCGTGCGCGCCGCCACGCTGCGGCTCGCCGAGCCAACCGGCGCCACGACCCTCGTCCCACGACGACAAGGCGCGCACGCGATCCAGCACGTCGGAGTCGCTGGTGCGCGCGCGCAGGTTGTGGCGTGGAAAGGGATCGCGCTCGGACAGCAAGGCCGCGGCGACGCAAGCCTCGCGCGCCACGCCGCGCCGCGCGCCTTCGTGCACGAGGCGCGCGAGGCGCGGATGGGCCGCCAAGCGCGCGAGTTCGCGGCCGAGGGGCGTCAATGCGCCCTCCTCGACGATGCGCAGCTTCGCCAGCAACGCCAGCGCGGCGGCGAGCGACGCCTCTTGCGGCCGCTCGTACCAAGGAAAGGCGCGCAGGTCGCGCTCGCCGAAGTCCAAGAGCTGCAAGGCCGGCCCGGCGAGATCGACGCGACGGATCTCGGGCTGCGTCTCCTCGTCGAGCGAACGCTGCATGCCCGCGCTCCACAGGCGCAGGCACCAACCAGGCGCCACGCGTCCAGCGCGACCGGTGCGTTGGTCGGCCGAGGCGCGCGAGATGCGCTCGAGTTCCAGCCGATCGAGGCCCACGCCAGGATCGAAGCGCGACACGCGCGCCCAACCCGAATCGACCACCGCCGTCACGCCATCGACCGTGACGGAGGTCTCCGCGACATTCGTGGCGAGCACGATGCGGCGCTGCGCCTGCTTGCGGAGCGCGCGGTCCTGCTCCTCCGGCGACAGGTCGCCGTACAACTCGCAGACGAGGGCGCCGCGTCGCAGCGCGACATCTTGCAGCTCGCCCTTGGCGCGCTGGATCTCGCCCACGCCCGGCAGGAAGGCCAGCACGTCGCCCGTCGTGCGCTCGAGCGCCTTGGCGACGCCTTGCGCCACCTGCGAGGCGATGCGCCCTTCCTCGTCGCGCGCGACATGCTCGATCT
>SXXH01000227.1 GCA_005789645.1 Planctomycetia bacterium | reverse complement strand
GCGCCAGCAGTTCCGCCGCGCCTTCGCCGCGCAAATCCCCCGCCTCGACGACGCGCCCGCACAAGGCCGCCAGCAACTCGCGATCGGGCAGCGCTCCGGTGGCGACGGCGGCCAGTCGCACGCCACGCGCATCGGCGGCTTGGCGCAGGGCGGCGGCGCGGGCGAACGATCCGGTGGCGACCGCGCCGCCTGCCGCCCCCTCCGTCGCCCCCTCGTCGAGTCCGTCGCCGACGACCAGCAGCACTGCTCCAGAGTGCACGCGGCGCTCGAGCACCTCCTCGAAGCACGCCAAGAGGCGCGTGGCTCCGCCTGGCTCGGGCAATCGCGGAGCCGAGCCCGCGCGCGGCCTGGACTCCGCGTGGAGGCGAGCGGCGAAGGGATGCAGCACGAGCTCGCGCTCCGCGCCCAGGTTGTCAAGCAAACCGGACAAGGCCCCGCGCGCGGCTCGCATGGGCTCGCCGACCATCGAGCCCGACACATCGAGCAGCACGTGCACCTCGCGCGCCCCGGACTTCGAAGGCGCTGGCAACAAGGCGGCCAAGGCGCGCTCGCCGGCGAGCAAGCTGCGCGGACCGGGCACTTCGACCACTCCGCGGCCGGCGGCCAGCGCGCGGCGACGCAGGTCCTCGTCGCGACCCGGATCGACCTCGACCAGCACCTCGGCCGGCTCCGCGGGGATCTCGCCGGGCGCCAAGGCGCGCACGAGCATCCCGCCAGCGCGCAACAAGGCCAGCGCCGAGGCCGCATGCTCTCTTGGCGCGGCGAGATCGACCGTGGCGGCGCCCGAGCAGGGCACGAACAGCCTGCGCTCGTCGTGCACGATCGGCGCGTCCGTGGTCGGGACGAGCACCAAGACCTGCACGCGCACGAGCGCACCGGGAGCGCTCCAAGGTGGCAGCGACAAGGACAGCGCCGAACGCCAGGGACCGGGCGCGCGCGGTGGCGCTTCGGCGCGAGCCAACTCCACGCCATCCGCGGCCAGCGCGCGCACCACCAGCCGCTCGCCCCGCACTAGTTCCGCCCCCAGCACGACCACGAGTTGCGGCAGCGCGCCTTCCGGCACGCCAGTTGGCGCGACGACATCGTGGATCTGCGCGTCGCCGCGCACGCGCGGCGGCGGTGCCAGCAACTCCGATCGCACGCCCGCGCTCGCCAGCGCGTCGAGTCGAGCCTGCGCCGCCACGCCGGCCGCGCCATCGCCGAGGATCAGCACGCGCCCGGGCGCCTCGTCCACGAGCGCGAGCGCCGCGTGCAGATCGCCGCGCGGCTCGCCGCCACTCGCCGCCGCGCGGCGGGAGGCGAGGACCAGCGCGGGTGGTTCGAGCAAGCGCGCGCCTTCTCCATAGGCGATGCAGGCGAGCGACGCCCCAGCCTCGCGCGCCTCGTCCACGGCGCGCGCGAGCGCCTGCTCCACGGCCGCATCGAAGGCCTCGCGCCCCCCGCAACTCGAGCGCGACAGGTCGACGAGCAACCAGTGCTTGGGCGGCGAGGCCAGGAAGAGCAGCGCTTGCACCAGGGCCGCGACGAGGCACGCGGCCGCGGCGAGGATCGACAGCCGGCGCGCATCCATGCGGCGTTCAGGCCTCGCGCCGCGCCGGGCGAGTGGAGTCGATCCAACCACCGCCGACCAGGCGATCGCCAAGGTAGAACGCGGCGCCTTGACCAGGAGTCACGGCCAGTTCGGGCTCGTCGAAGGCCACCTCGGGCTGGCCGCGCGTCGACACGACCGCCGGCGCGGGACGCGAGCGGTAGCGGTGCTGCACGAGCACGCGCAGCTCGCCGGAATCCGGCGCATCGATCCCGATCCAATTGATGCGGTCGAGTCGGCAGCCGTCGACTCCGCCTTCGAGGCGGGTTCCGAGCACGACGCGCCCCTCGTCCGGTCGCAGTTCGACCACGTAGAGAGGTTCACCTCCGCCCACTCCATGGCCGCGGCGCTGGCCGATCGTGTAGTGCTCCGTGCCGGCGTGCCGGCCGAGCACCTTGCCGGAGGTGTCGACGAGTTCGCCTCCGTGCAGCGGCACGCCGTGCTCCTCGAGCAGCAGTCGATAGTCGTTCTTCGGCACGAAGCAGATCTCCTGGCTGTCCTTCTTCTCGCTCGTGCGCAAGCCGCGCTCGCGGGCCAGTCGACGAACCTCGGACTTCCTCAACCCGCCAAGCGGCAGGTGCGTGCGGCGCAAGTCGTCCTCGGCCACGGAGAAGAGCTGGTAGCTCTGGTCCTTGTCAGCGTCGAGGCCGCGCGCGAGGTGCACGCGCCCGTCGACCACGCCCAGACGCGCGTAGTGCCCGGTGGCCACGCCTTCGGCGCCGAGTTCGCGCGCGAACTCGATCAACTTGCCCATCTTCAAGTCGCGATTGCACACCGCGCAGGGATTGGGCGTGCGTCCCCGCGCGTACTCGCGCAGGAAGTAGCGCACGATCTCGCCGAACTCGCCCGACAAGTCGACCGAGTGGAACGGAATGCCCAACCCGGCGGCGACCATGCGCGCGTCGCGCGCGTCGGAAAGCGAGCAGCAGCTCTTCTTGCTCGACTCCTCGGCGGGCACCTTGACGCCGTTGCGCATGTACATGCCGACCAGCTCGCGTCCTTCGGCGAGGAGCAGCATGGCGGCGACCGAACTGTCGACTCCGCCGCTCATGGCGACGACGAGGCGCCCCGGACGAGGGTCTGCGCGCGGCTCGACGGACGGGATGGAGTCCATGCGCGCATTCTAGTACCCTCTCCGCCCGCTCGGCACGCACCACGCCGGGCCCATACCGCCATGCCCACCTTCCTCGCCCTGCTCCAGGACGCCGCCGCGCCCACCGCCCCCGACTCGCAACCCGGCGCGCTCGACGCCGTGCTGGGCAGCTTCTTCGTACCGCTGCTCTTGTGCTTCGGCGTCTTCTACTTCCTCGTCATCCGACCCGAGGGCAAGCAACGCAAGAAGCGCCAAGAGATGCTCGATGCACTGAAGAAGGGCGATTCCGTGGTGCTGTCCTCGGGCATCCACGGCCATGTGTCGGCGATCCACGACGACACGGTCAGCGTGCAGGTGGACGAAGGCGTGCGCCTCAAGGTCTCGCGCAGCGCCATTGCCGAGATCAAGCCCGCCTCCTGAGCATCGCGCCCGCCCGGTGGCATTCGCGCCCATGGCCGGCTTCGCGTGGCTGGTGCGAGCATGGACGCGCCTCGTGCGCGGCGATCCGGCGCGCTGGAACGACGCGCGACTGGGCCTCGCTGGCGAGCGCGAAGTGGCGCGCATGCTGCGCGTCGAGGGCGAAGTCCTGCTCGCCACGCGCCTGCGTTCGTCCTCCGCGGAGATCGACCTCCTGAGTCGCGACCGGCACGGTCGGCTGTGGCTGCACGAGGTCAAGACCACGCGCGAATCCCCGCTGCCCGCCCTGGCCGCGAAGCGCACGCGCGGCTCGCTCTCCGGGCGCGTGCGCGCGACCCAGGCTGGACGGCTCGAGCGAGCCCGAAGCGCCCTGTCGGCGGCCCGGCGCGAGGAAGTCGGAATCAAGCTGTGGAGCGTGCGCGTCGATGCATCGGGAAAGTTCTTCGCGACGCCAGCGGTGCTGCGCGAGCCGCGCCGCACCTGAAGCGGCGCTCATGGGCTAAGCCCCCGGCGGGCAGCCATCCGAAAGATGGCTACACTCCCGCGCCGGCGCCAACCCGCCTGCGGCAACATGCTGCGCGTCATCCGACACTACCTGCCGTTGCGCAAGGCGCTGCTGATCGCCTCCGAGACGATCATACTGACGGCGGTCATCTACGCGTGGATGAGCGCGCACTTGTGGCAACCCGACCCCGAGGTCGAGGCGCGGCTCTTCGGCCTGATCCCGGCCATGACGACCGAGGATGCGCTGTGGCGCTGCCTCTACTCGTCCTTCCTGCTGTCGGCGCTGGCGCAACTCGCCATCAGCTTCAACGAGCTCTACGACGTGCGGATCTCGGGCTCGCGCTACGACCGCGCCGCGCGCTTCGTGGAGTCGGCCGGCTCGGCGCTGTTCCTGTCGATCGTGATGGTCGTCCTGATGGACACCTGGCACCTCGACAAGGTGCTGGACTTCCCGCCGCTCACCTTGACCCAGCGCGTGCAGTCGCTCGTCTTCGCGCTGTTGACGGGCTTCGTGTTGTTGTACGCGTGGCGGTCGTTGTTCCACGCGTTGCTGCGCCAGGAACGTTTCGCGCAACGCCTGCTCGTGCTCGGCGCCGGCGAGGCCGCCCACACCTTGGCGCGCGAGGTCCTCGAACGCCCCGACGCCGGCTACGCCCTCGTCGGAATGCTGCCCGGCGGCGCATCGACGCGCCAATCGACGCCCCACCTCCTTCCGGCCGTCGACCGCGGCCCCACGCAGGCCTTCGTGCTGCCGCTCCTCGCGACGCGCGCGAGTCCGACGACGCTGTCGCAGCTGGTCGAGGAGTTGCACGTCGACACGGTGGCGGTGGCGCTGGAGGATCGGCGCAGCACCTTGCCGACGGACGAGCTGCTCGCTTGCCGGATCGCCGGCGTGCACGTGGTCGAGCAGGAGTCGCTCTACGAGCTGATCACCGGCAAGATCGCCGTGCAGGCCTTGAGGCCGAGCTACCTGATCTTCGGGGAGGGCTTCGAGCGCTACGCGTTCTCGCGCCTCGCCAAGCGCGCCCTCGACGTGGCGGCGGCGCTGCTGATCCTGTTCGTCGCCTGGCCCTTCATGATCGCCACGGCGCTGGCCGTCGCGCTCGACTCGAAGGGCCCCGTGATCTTCGCGCAGGAGCGCGTGGGCAAGGATGGCAGGAAGTTCACCTTGATGAAGTTCCGCTCGATGCGCGCCGACGCCGAGAAGCTGACCGGACCCGTGTGGGCGGTCGCCGACGACCCGCGCATCACCAAGGTGGGCCGGTTCATCCGCAAGACGCGCCTCGACGAGCTGC
>SXXH01000226.1 GCA_005789645.1 Planctomycetia bacterium | reverse complement strand
GATGGTCGAGTCAGGCACGGCCGAACCGCTCGCGGCGACGGTGGGCCGGACGCGGGATGCGTCCCTGCTGGCCTTCGCCTGCGCGGACCCGCTGCACCCCGGACAAGGGCTGCGCCTGCACCTCGCGCCCGACGAGCAAGCCCGCATCGCGGCCGTCGTGTGCGTGCGGGGTGCGCGCTACGCGCTGCACGCGGTGCAAACCGGCCCTCTCGCCATCGAAGGCGAGTTGGTGCTGCTGGACGCGGAAAAGCCGCGCGCTTGGCGCATCGGGGGCGAGCAGGACGGAAAGTGAAGGCGAACGCCGATTCACCGTGATGCGCTCCCGTCCCGCACGCCTTCAAGGACTTGGGGCGCGCAGGACGCGCACCAGGAACCGTACATGATGCAACTCTTCCGACATGTCGCGCCGATCGCGGCGTTGATTCTCCTTCCACTCCTTGGCCACGCCCTGCCCGTCGTGGGCGACGGGGACATGCTGGGCGCCAAGGTGCGCATCGACACCGTCGACTCGGCGACTGTCGGGCGCAAGCTCGAGGACGTGCGCAAGCGCATCGGTGCGCTGCTTGGCGCGGATGTCGATCCGGACCAGGGACCGTGGCTCGCGGCCCAATACACCAACCAACGATCTGGACTCGCGGACTTGGAGGCTTTGGAGGTCCTCTACGCGCGCAAGGCCGCCTTGGAAGTCGTTCGCTCCCAGCTGCTCTCCCTGGATGCGCTCGAGGCCAAGTTGGAGGATCAGGAGCGGAACCTCGAGCAGTTCAGGAAGCTGGGGCTGCCCGCCGACCAGCTCGCCCATGCGCAGGCGGAGCTGGACAAGGACCGCAAGCTCTGCGCCGATCCCGAACTGCGCGTGCTGCGCTTCGGCGGCAAGTTCGGCACGTGGCCATTGGGCAAGGAGGGCGCGCCGAAGCCTGGCATGCCCGACGCCGAGCGCGGCGCGAGACGCGTCGAAGTGCCGCAAGCCAAGTGGTTCGTCGACTTCCTGATGTGGCCGACCCTGGATCTTGGGGGACGCGAGGAGGACCGCGCGCTGCAGCTGTTGACCGCCTCGCGCAGCATGGCGTAGTCCTACGCCGCGCAGGCCAAGCAGGCGCTCGACCCGCACAAGCCCTACTACCAAGCGCGGGCCGACGCCTCCTTGCGCATCGCGAAGTTCGTCGAAGTGGGCGACGTGGCCGGGCTCAACCGCTATCGCGAGCAATGGGCGCGACGCTGGTATGGCGGCCTCTTGGCGGACGACGCAGGCGTCGATGCGACGCCGGAGCCGAGCGCCATCGCCGAGATCGTCCCCTCGACGGAGGCGGGCGCGCTGCGCGCGAGTTGCGTCATGCTCGACCAGCTGGACGCGCGGGAGCTGCAGGCCGCGCACGAAGAGCTGGACCGACGCGTCGCCGAGGCGCGACGCGCCAGTCGGAACGTGCCCATGGATCCGCGAGCCGCGCTCGAGCTGTGGCTGCACCACGAGATCGTCGAATTCCTGGTCCAGGCCAAGGCCGATGTCCTCGAGCTCGACCTCGCCATCGTCCAGCAATCGACCCAGATCGAAGCGCTGCGCGCCAATGGCGTCCCCGAGGAGAGCTTGGCGCGCATGGAAGGCCTGCTCGGCGAGCAGCGCAACCGGCGCGCCGGCAAGGGCAAGGTCGCGCTGGTCGTGCCAGTGGGTCGCGAACCGTGGACCGTGCTGGATGCGGACTTGTTCATTCCGCGTGGCCGATGCGAAGCCAAGCACCTGGTCGACGTGGGCAGCCAGAACGTGGTCGCGTGCCGCTTGCTCGCGGGCGCCACGCTGCCGGGAAGCAATCCGAGGCAGGCCTCTCAGTTCTGGGTGCAGGTGCAGGAGATGCTGGCCTCCACCGCGGCGGGGCAAGGCGCCGCGAAAGGCATCTCTCCCGCCCACGCCGCCCATTACCGCGACTTGGCGCGCGCCTGCGAGGACATGCGTGCCTTGCGGAACGCGTGGGACGCGAGCCCGGTCGACGTCGCGACCATCGAGCGCATCCGTGCCGCGGTCGAGGCCGCCAACGCCACCTTGTTGTCGGGGCTTGCGCGCACCTTGCCGGCCGAGGCATGGACAGGCGCAGCCCTGCCCAAGGCCGGCAAGTGACACGATGAGCCTCGTCGTGATGGGCTCGGCCGAAGTTGGGCGCGCAGCTGCGGTCGCGGCCGCGCGCGGAGGCGACTAGGCGAAGATCGCAGCCAGCCCTGCTGCCGTCGCGGTGTCCAGGCGCACATGCGCGCCGGCGGCGTTTTGGCGCACGTGGTCGGGATGCGTGGCGCCAGTGAGGGCGCACGCCACGCGTTCGTTGTGCAGCGTCCACGCGATGGCGAGCGTGCTCGGAGCATATCCCAGCTCGGCGGCGCGCTGGACGAAGCGGCGCACTTGCGCTTGGCGCGCTTCGGCGAGGTGCCCGGCCACGTGCGGAGTCGCCGCGCCACGCGTGCCATGCGGCACGCCATCGACGTACTTGCCGGTCAACACGCCGCCGGCGATGGGGCTGAAGACCGTGATGCCGAGGCCCAGGCGCTCGGCGAGCGGCTGCAGGTTGGCCTCCATGCCGCGGTCCACGAGGCTGTAAGGCACCTGCTCGACCACGGGCGCCGTCATGCGCAAGTCGCGCGCGACCTCGACGGCTTGCGCGAGGCGCTCGCCGGACCAGCAACTCGTGCCCCAATGCAGGATCTTGCCCGCGCGAACGAGATGGTCCATGGCGGCCACGGTCTCCTCGACGGGCACCGAGGGATCCTCGCGGTGGCAGAAGTACAGATCGAGGTACGACAAGCCGAGGCGCTGCAGCGAGCGGTCGCAGGACTCGAGCACGTGCTTGCGCGACAGCCCGCGATCGTTCGGGTCGCCACTCATGGCGCCGTAAACTTTGCTTGACACCACGAGGTGGTGGCGCGGATGGCGCCGCAGCGTGCGTCCCGCGACCTCCTCGGCGCGGCCTTCGGCGTAGACGTCGGCGAGATCCACGAAGTTGGCGCCGCAGTCGAGCGCGGCGCCGATGATGCGGTCCGTGGTGGCGTCGTCGACGGAGCCGCCGAAGGTCAACCAACCGCCGATGCCCACCGCGCCGACCTTGAGGCCGCACTTGCCCAGTTGCCGATGTTGCACCGCCGAACCGTCCTGCGTCTGAAGCCGCGCGACCGGCGCGCGAACGCGGTCGATCTTCCCACGGATTCGGCCATTCGTGCTAGCTTGAAAATCAGCGTGGCCCCTCCCCCCGACATCCACGCCGGCGCGCTGCCGGCGATCCCCGGCAAGCTCGCCGCGCGCGGTCCCGCGCTGGCGCGCGAGATCAACCGCCTGCTCGCCGCGGCCGCCTCGCGCAGCGCCTCGGGCGTGCCCGCGAACCGACCCGTGCATGTCTACCTGCAGGTCGCTTCGGCCTGCAACCTCGACTGCTTCATGTGCTACGAGCACCTGAGGCCCGAAGGCCAGCGGCACGGCAAGGGCCTCAAGTCGCTCGCTCCGGAAGTGTGGCTGCGGTTGGAACGCGAGGTCTTCCCGTGGGCCTCCGAACTGACCTTCGGCGTGGGCGGCGAGCCCACCATCGCCGACCGCTTCGTCGAGTACGCGCACCGCGCTGCCGACATGGGCCTCGCGTTGCGACTCGTGACCAACGGATCGAAGCTGGGCGTGCCCGAGGTCGCGGATGTGATCGGGCGACGCTTCGCCTCGGTGCAGGTGTCGCTGGACGCCGCCACGGCGGAGACGCACAACGCGATCCGCAAGGGCTCGAACTGGGCGCGCGTGGTCAAGGGCCTCGAGATGCTGGCCGAAGCGCGCTCCAAGCGACCCGCCGGAGCGCCGCTGGAGGCGACCTTGTGCATGGTGCTCATGCGCCGCAACGTGGACGAGCTCGAAGCCCTGCTGGAGCTCGCCCGGCGCCTGGGCTTCGATGGCGTCCACGCGCAGCATGTCATCCCCATCACCGAGGAAAGCTCGCGCGAGCAACTGTGCGACGAGCCGTGGCGTTGGGATGCCGCGCGCGCGCGTTGCATCGCGCGCGCGCGCGAGCTGGGCGTGGCCTTCGATGCGCCGCCGGCCTTCGACGGCAAGCCGCCCAAGTTGATCGTCGCCGCCAACCAGGGCTGCACCAAGCGCGCCGCGGGCCGCCCAATCCCGTGCGAGCTGCCGGTGGTTTCGGTCAACATCCTCGTCGATGGCAGTGTCGCGCCGTGCTGCCATCCCGTGGCCCACAGACGCATGTTGTTCGGCAACGTGCTCGACCGGCCGTTCGCCGAGATCTGGCACGGACCGGCGGCCACGCACCTGCGGCGCTCGTTGCGCAGCGGCGCCGCGCCCGAGGTGTGCCGCAGCTGCTCCGTCGTCGGCGGCGACGGCGAAGCGCGCGAGGACCACGAGGCGCTGCTCAGCGAGTGGTCGCTGGCCGAGGAAGCACGCCTCTCCGGGGCCGCTGCGGCGCCGCCGGCCTTCGACGTGGCCGAGATGGAGGCGAGCGGCGCCAACCTGGTGCTCGGCCACCTGCTCGAGGAGCGCCGGGCGCTGCGCGCCGAACGCGGCGGACTCCAGGCGCACGCCGCGATCCTCGAGTGCGAGAACAAGGCGCTCAAGGGTCACGCCGAGGCCATCGAACGCGAGAACAAGGCCCTCAAGGGCCATGCCCGAACCTTGGACCGCGAGAACCCGGCGCTCAAGCGGCACGCCGAGGTGCTCGACGCCGAGCTGCGCCACTTGCGTGGCCACGCAAAGGTCCTGGAGTCCGAACGCCCCGGGTTGCGCGGCCACATCGCCACGCTCGAACGCGAGAACGCCGCGTTGAAGGGCCACGCCGAGGCGATCGAGCGCGACAACGCGGCGCTCAAGGGCCACGCGCGCACGCTGGGCGGGCTGGTCGAGGAGCTGCGGCAGGAGCAGTCCGTGCTCCACGGGCATCTCGAGAGGTTGGCGCGCCACATCGGCGCAGTCGAAGCCGAGCACGAGGCCGCGACGCTGCGCTTGGCGCGCTACGACGGGCCGCTGGGAACATTGAGGATGGCGGCGAGGCTCCTGCGGCTGCCGCGCCTCGCCAAGGACGAGGAAGGCAAGTCATGACGAGCGAAGTCGACGAAATCCCGCCGGAGATGCTGCGAGCGCGTCCGCGGACGATCTACGTGGAGATGACCAGCAGGTGCAACCTGCTGTGCACTTATTGCCCCGTGAGCCAGCCGGACTACAAGGGCGAGGACCTGCTCATGGAGCCGGAGGCGCTGGCCGACGTGCTCCTGCGCGCGCAACCCGACGAGGTGCAGCTCAGCGGTCACGGCGAGACGACGATGCTGCGCGATTGGACGCGGGTGGCGCGGCTCTTGTTGGCGCGCGGCCTGCCGGTGACCATCACCAGCAACTTCGCCAAGCGGTTCAACGACGAGGAGATCGACACGCTGGCGCGCTTCCGCGCCGTCAAGATCAGCGTCGACACGACCGACGCAGACCTGCAGTTCCAGCTGCGCCGCGGGCTGAAGCTCGACAAGCTGACGGACAACCTCGATCGGCTCGTGGCGCATTGCGAGTCGAACTTCATCGAGAAGCCGTTCTTGCACATCAGCTGCACGATCACGCACCTCAACATGCCGCTCGTGCCCGATCTCGTGCGTTGGACTCATGCGCGCAAGGCGCACGCCTTGGCGCTGGTCAACCTGGTGCGGCATCCCGACGTCGAGGGCGCGGTGAAGATCCTGCACCCCTCTGAAGTGGATCCGCAAGGCGCGCTGCGGGCGATCGAGGATGCGCAGCGCATCGCCGACGAGTTGGGCGTGCGCTTCGACATGGAACCCGGACTGGTCGATTCGCTGGAGGTTGGTCAATCATGGCAATGAGCTTCAACAAGGCGCCCGGGCCCGGCGAAACCCGCGACTGCACCGATCCGTGGAACTTCGTCATCGTGCGCTCCAACGGCGATGTGTCGTTGTGCTGCCGCTCCGAGGTGGTGGGCAACGTCAAGCGGACTCCGCTGCCCGAAGTGCTCGAGTCCGACCAGGCCAAGGAGCTGCGGCGCGGCGTGTGGACGGGCAAGCTGAACTACGACTGCCTGCGTTGCTCCGAACGCGGCGTCGCCACCATCGAGGACCTGCGCGCGCGCGTGCGACGCGGCGTCTCGGACCGCGCCGCGGAGGAGATCGCCAGCCTGCGCTCGGAGCGCCATGTCCTGCGCCAGATCCGCTCGGAGCTCCTCAAGGAGCGCGCCGGATTGCACGGCCATGTCGGCGCCATCGAGGGCGAGCGCGACCAGCTGGGGCGGCACGCTGCGACGCTGGAGTCCGAACTCGCCAGCCTGCGCGCGCACGGCGAAGCGCTCGAAGCCGAGTTGGCGCGCTTGCGCGAACACGCCAAGGTGCTCGAGGCCGAGCGTCCGCAGCTGCGCGGCCACATCGCCAACCTCGAGGGCGAGAACGCGGCGCTCAAGGGGCACGCCGACACGCTCGAGCGCGAGAACTCGGGACTCAAGGGCCATGCGCGGGCGATGGACTCCGACGCGCGCGGCTTGCGCGAGCACGCCCAAGCGCTCGAAGCGGAACTGCGTGGCGTGCACGGCCACGCGCAGGCGCTCGAAGCCGAACGCCCCCACCTGCAAGGGCACATCCAGAACCTCGAGCGCGAGGTGGCGAACCTGCACGCGCGGCTGGAGGCCAAGCGCAACCCCATCCGGCGCATCCTCGGCCTGGCGAAGCCCAAGTAGCGCCCGCCGACGGGTGGCGCGCCGCGCTGGAGGCCGGCGTCAGATGTAGAGCACGCCGTCGCCGAGCCAGAACGGGCCGCCGATCCCCGCGTCGGACACTGCGTACTTGACGATGCGGCACGAGAAGACCTCGCGCCCCGCCTTGGACACCAGCAGGTCGACCTCGTGGCGCGTGCCGTCGGCGACGAGCGCCTCGGGCACCGATACGCTGAAGCCCGCGCCTTCGGCGCCGCTCGTGTGCGGGAAGGCGCCGGCGATGTCGGGCCGCGCGACCTTGGCCGCGGGCACCAGTTGGCCGTCGGGACGACGAACATGGACCTCGTCGGCCGGCCCGTCGTGCAGCAGCAGCCAGCCCGACATGTGCAGCACATGACCCTCGGTCCACAGGCGGTCGGCGCTGCCGCGCGCGCTGTGGATCTTCGGTCCATGCGGGAAGCCGCCCACGGGCTCGGCGAGGCGCTGCGGCCCGAGGCGAAAGGCCTGGGCCACGGTCTCGAGCGCGCGCCGCACGCCGCCAGCCGTGCAGTCGACCGCCGCCTCGTCGTGGGCGAACGACGCCAGGAAGTTGCCGTTGGTGAACACGCCGTTCTTGAGGCACTCCTGCAGGAACAGATCGCGCAACGACTCGGCGTTCCAGCCGTTGCCGCCCCCGAAGCGCACCGAAATGCGCGCGGAATGGCCGACCATGGCCCAGTCGAGCCCCAAATCGGCGCAGTCTGCCTCGAAGCGCCGCCGCAACCGCGTGCCCGCCTCGGCGAGACGCTCGGCCACGGGTTCTCGCCGGCACACCTGCAGAGTCGCGCGCGCCGCCGACAGGGAGAGCGTCTCGCCGCGGAAGGTCATGCCGAAGCCGACGGAGGGCGTGTACTGCATGTACTCGCGTCGTCCGACGAGCGCCGAGAGCGGCATGCCGTTGGCGAGCGACTTGCCGAGGCACGAGAGGTCCGGCGAGATGCCGTACGCGGTCTGCGCTCCACCCACGCCGAAGCGCAGCGCGGTGATGACCTCGTCCCAGATCCACAAGGCACCGTGCTTGCGGCAGAGATCCTTGATGCCCTGCAGGTAGCCGGGCGCCGGCTCTTGCTCGCGGCTCGGCTCCATCATCACGGCCGCGACCTGGCCGGGGTGCGCTTCGAACAGGGCCTCGAGCGCGGCGAGGTCGTTGAAGGGGAACGACCTGACCAGGCCGTGCAAGCAGCCCGGCACGCCACGCACATGCGCGAGGCGCGACACGAACCAGTCGTGGAAGCCATGCATGCCGTACTGGAGGATCAGCTCGCGCCCCGTGACCGCGCGGGCCACGCGTGCGGCGGCGGTCAAGCTGTCCGAGCCGTTCTTGCCGAACGCCACCATCTCGGCGTTGGGGATCATCTCGCTCAGCAGCTCGGCGACCTCGACCTCGACCGGATGCATCAACGAGACCGAAGGCCCGGCGCGCAGCGCATCGACGATGGCCGCCTCGACCTCGGGATGGCGGTAGCCGAGGATCGTCGGCCCCCAACCGTTGACCCAATCGATGTAGGCCTGCCCGGTCGAATCGACCATGCGACAACCTTCCGCCGCTTCGACGAACTGCGGGAAGGTGCCGCGCTCGTGCATCAAGGGCCGATGGACGATGCCATCGAGGCCGCCGTACGCCAGCACCTTGCGCGCGCGGTTCATCAACCGCGCCGTGCGCTCCACCTCGGGTCCGAACATGGCCATGGTCGCTTGGATCGTCCTTTCCGCCGCCGAGGACGGTCGCCCCCGAGGCGCCTCCAGCCGCGGAACCGGTGGCGGGCGTCCAGTCTAGACGCGATGGCGCGCCACGGGGGGCGCGGGCGGGAGGAGCTTGCGAGGGCAGCCGAAAAACCGCTTGGACGACCCCGAATGGGCGTTGGACGGCCTCGGACCGCGCGCTGGAAGCATCGACCGACGGCGATGGGCGCCGGACGGGCGACACGCACAGACCAACCTCCATGAAGAAGCTCACGCACACCCTCGCGCCTCGGACCATCCACGCGACCTCGTTGTTCGTCCTCGGCTTGATGGCCGCCTGCGGAGGCGGCTCGTCCGGGAACGACGAACAGGACCCTCCGCGCCCGCCCCAACCGGGGGACTGCCCGCCCGCCCTCGACCAGCAAGGTGGCGCGTGGACGATCGTGGGCGCCACCTACCAGCTCGACGAGGACCAAGCCGGCTTGGAGGACCCGTTGTTCCCGGTCGACCTCGAAATGCAGTCGCGGCAGCTGAACCTCGCGCGGCTCGACCTGCAGGACATCGCCGACGCGTACGTCGACATGTACGGCGTGTCCCAGTGCGCCGACGGCAAGCCCGGCGCCTCGCTGTGCATCACCTTGTACGCGGCGGGCGGCACCGGCATGGGCACCGCCAGCACCACCGGCGTCATGCCTTCGACCTTGATGGCGCTGGCCTTCGCCGGCGAAGCGCCGCTCGCGTGGCCCGTGTCTCCGGTGCTGGTCGGCTCGTACTACGACGCCGGCCTCGGCATGACCGTGCAGCTCGACGGCGTCTCCTGGGTGGAACGCGTCGGCGACACGGTGACGCAGACCATCCAGTACAAGACCTACCCCGGCGACATCATGGTGGCGCTGCCGGACCATGTCGTGGGCGAGGACGACGACTGCGACGGGCTGATCGACGAGGCGGACGAACTCTTGCCGGTCGACATGCTCGATCCGACCGTGCCGGCGATCCATGCCGGCCAGGTGGTGCTCGTCATGCAGCGCGGCTCGGCGCTGGTCGAGGACCTCGGCGACGACGACGCGCGCCTGGCGGCGGTCGCCGAGTCGCCCATGCTCGGCCTGGATGGCCAAGTCGCGGGCGTCGCGCGGGTGCTGCAGCTCGCCGGCGAGCCGACGCTCCGCCTGACGATGGACGACCCGCTGAACCCGGGCTTCGAACTGGCCCTGGGCCTGCCGGTCGACGAAGACGGCCGCTTCGCAGCGGTCGTCTCGGCGCGCGGCGCGCGCTACGCACTGCGCGGCGTGCGCACGGGGCCGGTGGAGCTCGAAGGCGAGCTGGTGCTGCTGGACGCGGAGCGGGCGCAAGCCTGGACGATCGGCGGCGGCCTCGACGTCGACGACTGATCTCGTTCCGGCGCGCAGCCGGCAAGCAGCGCCCCGGCCGCGAGCCCCTCGCGGCCGGGGCGTCCTGCTTTCTGCGGATTCCGCGCGGGAAGTTCGCCGCCGGGACGCTTGTTCCCACGTGGACGAGCCCACTTGGCGCCGGCCACGGATCAAAGAAACGCACCATGAAGATCAACAGCTCGATCCCCTGCTCCAAGCTCCTCGCGTCGGCGTTCGCTTGCCTCGCCCTCGTCGCCTGCGGTGGCGGCGGTGGTGGCGACGATGGCGGCGACGAAGGCGGTGGCGACGACGGCGGCGATGTCGTCGTCGACGAGGACGGCACGCCCGTCTTCGGTTGCGACGGCGCGTCATCGCTCGGAGGCGCGTACATGATCGAAGTCGTGGACAACTTCGACATTCCTGGCGAATTCACCTTCCCGTTCCTGCCCATCCAGGGCCATCTGGATGGCCGCGTGCTGCAGCTGGTGCCGGTCGAGGAGATCGTCAACACCACCTGCGACGATCTCGATGAAGGTACGTGCGGCACCCATTACGGCGCGACCTCGAATGACCTCGGCACGGCGAGCCCGAGTGGTCTCCACTCGACCTTGCGGCTCATGGCCATGGGCAATGCGGACATGCCGAACTTCCCCGCGCTGGCCGTCATCCATGGCGGCTATCGCCTCGAGGAAGAGGAGCTGACCGTGTGGATCTACACGGTGGGCTACGACGCCGCTTCGACCGAATTGATGGAGTTCGCCGTGCAGTACCTCGTGATTGCCGGAGATGCCATCGCCCCGGTCCGCGTGGACAGCATCGGCACCGACGATGACTGCGACGGCTTCGTCGACGAAGCCGACGAGGTCCGCTTCGAGGACGGTTTCGGCGGCGACGCCGAGGAAGGCAGCGTGATCGTGGGTGATGGCATCCTGGTCTTCAACCTGCGGCGTTGAGGTGGTCATGGCGACGTCGGCCGGCTTGAGCGGGCCGACGTCGCCGATCGTTGTATTGACCGGCAATACACTGCGAGCAGGGCTTGGGACCCTGTGTCGCCGACGCGAACGCAGGGAAACGATGCCCTGCTCAGGTTCGCCATCGGGATCGAGCCATCGCAGGTCGGTAAGTCGGTCCGCGCGCTTCCCACGCCCATCGGGTGACGGCCAACGAATGCCTACACTCGACGACATGCAGCCCCACGACGCATCCGAGCCCTATTCCCCCGCCGAAAGGACCTACGCTGCTTGGCGCCTGCAGGCCGAGGCGCAAGGCTCGACGGAGTCGTTCGAGGCGTTGTGCGCGGCGCATGCGGAGCTCGCCGACGAGCTGCGGGCGTTGCACGCGGATCACGGTGTCTTGGGCGGGCTGGCGCGCGCCGCGGGAGTCGGGACCATCGAAGACGAGCGCGTGCTGCGTGCGCAGGCGGCGCAGGCGCGGCAAGATCTTGCGCGTCTTGGCGCCGTAGGTGGACGCTACGAGATCGGCAAGGAGCTCGGCCGCGGCGGCATGGGCAGCGTGCACGAAGCGCGCGACTTGCTGCTGGAGCGCGTCGTGGCGTGCAAGCGCATCGCCGATCCGGCGGCGGCCGCGCGGCTGTTGCCGTTGTTCCGGCGCGAGATGCGCATCGCCGCGCGGCTCTCGCACGCGGCGGTGGCGGGCATCCACGACGCCGGCGTCGATGCGGATGGTCGCGCGTACTTCACGATGCCGCTGATCCGCGGACGCAACTTGTCGGAGGTCTATCGGCAAGTCGCGCGCGGCGAAGAAGGCTGGAGCGTGGTGCGCGTCGTGGCGATCCTCTCGCAGGTGGCCGAGGCGATGGCGTATGTGCATGCACAAGGCGTGGTGCACCGCGACTTGAAGCCCGGCAACATCCGCGTGGGCGAATACGGCGAGGTCCATGTGATGGACTGGGGCATCGCCAAGCTCGCCGACGACGTCGCAGGCGGCGCCGAGTCGGGCGCACCACGGCAGGCCGAGAACAGCGGCGGCGCCGGCACGCCACCCTACATGTCGCCCGAACAGTGGCGCTCCGGGGGCGTGGTCGGCCCGGCGAGCGATGTATACGCGCTGGGCGTGATGCTGTACGAGCTGCTGGCGGGTCGACCGCCATTCCACGAAGCAGGCGAAGAGCGCATCCAAACCGCGGTGCTGTGGCGGCGCATGCAAGCTGGACCACCGGAGCCGATCCAGACGGTCGCGCGCGCCCAACCGGCCGAGCTGTGCTCGATCTGCGAGAAGGCCATGGAGCGCGACCGCGACCGGCGCTACCCAGACTGCTCGGCGCTCGCCGCGGACCTGCGCGCGTTCCTTGAAGGTCGCGTCGTCGCCGCGCACGAGGCCGGCACCTGGGCCGAGACCAGGAAGTGGGTGCGCCGCAACAAGGCGCTCGCGAGCGCGGTTGGAGCAGCCATTGTCGCTTCCTTGATCGGAGTGCTGGCCTTCCAAGACAAGGCGGACGAAGCCGATGCCAACGCGCGGACGGCGCTGATCGAGCGCGATCGCGCCAACGAGCAGGCCCAGCTCGCCACCGCTCAAAAGAGGTTGGCCGAGGAGCGCGGCGCCGCCGTGTCGCGACAAGCGCAGGAGCTGCAGCTGCGCTTGCTCGGATCGCAGGCGCGGGGCTTGCTCGACGCCCTCAAGGACGCCAGCAGTCCATGGACCAGCGTCCAGTGGACCGACTTCGCGCGCCAACTCGTGGAGGGATCGGTCGATCCCCACGGCGCGCATTCGCCGGGTCTGGCCGAGGTGCGCGCACGCCTCGCCGCGTTGCGCGCGACGGCCAGCTTCAAGCCCTACTCGGACTACGACCAGTCGCGCGACTTCATCAACCATCCATTGCAGCAGGCGGTCGCCAAGCTGCAGCTCGAGCGCGAGGAACTCGAAACGACCATGAACAGCGCGGTCAACCAACTTGATCGCAAGGCCGAGTGGCAAGCGCGCATGCTCGGGTCCAAGCCGTGGCCGGACAAGGAACGCTACGAACGCAGCATGGCTCGCGAGTTGGAAGGCATGCGGGCCGCGGACCTGATGCGGCAGGCGTTGATCTACGCCAAGCCCGCGAGCCGCAGGATCCACGGCATGGAAGTACGCGCCCTCATCTACGCCGAGCGCGCCGCTTCCAGCGTGGAACCGGCGGATCGCGTGGAAGCCGAAGTGGCCTGGAGCTGGGCCCTCTGGGCCGTCGGTCGCGGCGCGGAAGCGCTGGACAAGCTCGAGTCGTTGCGCGACCAGCTGCCTCCAGCCGATCGCGGACCCGTAGCCGAGGACTTGCTGCTGATGCAGCTCGAGACTGCACGCTTCACCGGCGATGCGCGAGCCGAGCGCGAAGCCGAGTTGCTCGCTTGGAAGGCGGAAGCCAAGGCGCGACGCAAGAACATCAAGACCGAGATCGCCACGGCGGAGGCCGACCTGGACCGCCGCATCACGGACTTGCAGGCGCAGTGCCGAGAGCGCCGTACCTGGCGCTTCCTCGACCCCGCCGAGGATGCACTGCATGCCCAGTTCCAGGCCACGGAGGCGGAACTCGTCGCGCTCGCCACGGTGCTCGACCACGCGCAAGAAGATGAAGTCCGACGCCGCTGGAGCGCAGGCTTGCAGGCCATCGCCGCGTCACCGAAGTACGCGCAAGCGCGTTGGCCAAGTGGCGGGCTCGTGCAGCAACTCGGACTCGTGCCCTTGGGCGAAGATCCGCATTCAGGCCTGTGGGAGTTTCTCCACGCTGGTTCCGGCTTGCCGCCCGCGCGCGGCGACGACGGCGAGTGGATCATCGACGGCGAGACCGGGCTCGTCTTCGTGCTAGTGCCTGGAGGTCGAACGCCGCGACTCGTCCTCCCCAAGGGAACCGCGAACCACCAAGACGAGTGGGTGGCCGAGTTCGAGCTGGATCCATACTTCCTGTCCAAGTACGAGCTCACGGTAGGTCAATGGAAGCGGCTGGCTGGCGCCTCGGCCGCGGTCGCCTCCTCCGATCCAACTTCGATCGCCGGCGACATGCCTAGCCAACAACCCAGTTGGAGCGAGTACGCGGAGTTGCTCCAACGCGTTCCCGGTCCGATCTGGTTTCCCAGTCGCCTGCAGTGGGAGCACGCGATGCGCGCGGGCACTAACACGATGTACTGGACAGGCGACTCGGTCGATTCGTTGCGCGGCAAGGAGAACATCAAGTTCGATGGAGTGCGAGGCTCGCTGTTGCCGGTGGGGAGCCTCGCCGCCAACCCGTATGGCTTCCACGACATCATCGGAAGCCTCGTCGAGATGTGCGGCGACGCGGGCGCGACCGACGATGAGACAGCCATCTCGGAGTGGGTCGACAAGATCCCGCCTCGACCCGGCGACGGGATGAAGCTGGTCGATGCCGCGACGCACCGGTTGACGGTCGGGTCCGCGTACTGGACCGGCCCCAACGGAATGCAGGTCGCCATGGAGCTCGATCCGAACGAGCGCGAGGGTGGCGCCACCTTGCGACCGGCGATGCGCGTGTTGCCGTAGGAACAACACCTCTCTCGGACGCCTTGCGCGAGGAGCCTCCAGCGCGGCTTGGCTCATGCTTCGTGCCCATGCCGCATGGGAAGGGTGCTTGGCCTGGGACCGGAGGAGCGTCCACGCCGGGCGCGGCAACCTACGTCGGGCCAGCCGAAGGCCACGGTCGCCGCAGCACTGCACTCCCCCCCTCACGTATCGCGGCTTGGACGCAGGCACACCACGGCGAGCTACATGTGGTCGGTGCCGGTCAGGCGAGCTCGGTCTGGCACTTGGCTGATTGGCTCTACGCTTCGGCCAATCGGCGTGGGAGCGCGGGTCGGAGCGCGCTTGCCATGTTTGAGTGCCCTTCCGTGCAGATCGGACGAGCGCGGCCCCGAACATCCCATGCATCCACTCCAACGACTTGGCGACGGGCGACGATCGAGCGCAATCGCCGCGACACATCCGGCGCGCCACATGCCATGCTGAGGTGGAAGCGAAGAGAGGCCGTGGACGCCGCGCAGGACGACAACGAGTACTCGCCCATCGAGCGCCTCTACGCGCAATGGGTGGTCGCGCACGAACGGGGCGAGGCGCCGCCGTTCGAGGACTTCTGCGCGGCGCATCCGGACGAGGCCGAGGACTTGCGGCGGCGCCACCAAGGGGACTCGCGGCTGGACTCGCTGCTACGCCTCGCGGGACTGGGTTCGCGCGCCAACGAGGCGTTGGAACGCGCCGCGGCGGCGACTGCGCGTCGCGAGTTGGCCGAGCTCGGGCCGCCGACGACGCGCTACGAACTGGGCGCGCGCATCGGCAGCGGCGGCATGGGCGTCGTGCACGCGGCGCGCGATGTGGTGCTGGGTCGCATGGTGGCGTACAAGCGCATCCGCGATCCTGAACGGGCCGCGCGGCTGATGCCGCTCTTTCGGCGCGAGATGCGCATCGCGGCGCTGCTCGACCATCCGGGCGTCGCCACGGTGCACGACGCTGGCATCGACACCGAGGGCGCGGCGTACTACACGATGCCGCTGGTGGGCGGGCAGGACCTGACCGAGATCTATCGGCTCGCGCGCACAGGTGAGGCGGACTGGACGACGACGCGCGTCGTGGGCTTGTTGCTGCAAGTGGCCGAGACCATGGCCTACGTGCACTCTAAGGGCGTCGTGCACCGCGATTTGAAGCCGCACAACATCCGCATCGGGACCTTTGGCGAAGTGCGCGTGATGGATTGGGGGCTCGCGCGCGTCGCCGAAGGACGCGCAGGCCCGACGGGCTCCGACCAGGATGTGCAAGCGCAACAGGCGCGCGATGCGGAGGCGACGGGCGGCTTCATCGGCAGCATGCCCGGGCGCGGCACCCCGCCCTACATGGCGCCCGAGCAATGGAAGGACGGCGGGCTCATCGGTCCGCACAGCGACGTCTACGCGCTGGGCGCGATGCTCTACGAGTTGCTGGCGGGTCGCACGCCGTACTTCGAGACCGACGAGCGCCAACTGGCGCCGCTGGAGCTCGTGCGTCGCATGGAAGCCGGAGCGCCCACGCCGCTGCGCAAGTTGGCGCCGCGCCAGCCGGTGGAGCTGGTGGCCATCTGCGAACAAGCGATGGCGCACGATCCCGCGGATCGCTACGCGGACTGCGTGGGGCTGGCGCACGACCTGCGCGCCTACCTCGAGCGGCGCACTGTCTCGGCCTACGAGACCGGCGCATGGGCGGAGACGAAGAAGTTCATCCTGCGCCACCGCGTCTTGGCTTCGACCGTGGCCGCTGCCGTGGTCGTCACCGTCGCTCTCGCCTTGTACGCCGCCAACAAGGCGCACGAAGCCGGCCAGGAGAAGCAGCGCGCCTTGGACGCGAAGAAGGAAGCCTTGGAGAGCAGCGCGGCGGCGAGCCTGCTGGCCGACGAGCTGCAAGCGCAGAAGCGCGATCTGCAGCTGCGCGGATTGATCCTCGAGGTCGAGCGCTTGCGAGCCGCCACGCGCGACACCGACCAACTCGCCAACTTGGGCAAGCCGGCCTACCGGTGGTGGATCGAGGCGGCTCAGGCGCTCGTCGATGGCGCGACGGCGGAGGATGGACACGGACGCGCGGCTCAACCAGGCCTCGCGGCCGTACGGGCCAAGCTCGAGGAATTGCGCGCATCGACGCGCGTTCGCGAGTGGACGCCAAAGGAGCGCGCCGACGACTACGCGACCCATCCCGATCGTCCGCGCCTCGAAGAACTGCGCCGTTCCTCGACGGCGGCCATCGACGACGCGCGGCGCGAGCGTGAGCGGATGGAGGGCGAGGCGCTGTGGATGGAGCGCATGCTGGGCGAGTCTGCATGGCCGGCGCGCGGGTCGGACGAGCCCGACGAAGAGACGGAGGCGGAACTCGTCCTGCTGCGCGAGGCTGGCGCGGCGGAGTTGGCCGCGCTGGTGTTGGACTGGTGCGGTGCGGACGGCTCGCAGCTCCATGGCCGCGAAGCACTGGCCTTCTTGTGCGCGGAGCGAGCCGTCGCCCGCGCCGACCAAGCGACACGTGCGGCCAGCCATGCGGCGCGTGCATGGGCCTTGCACCGCTTCGGCTTGCCGGAACAGGCGTGGCCGGACATGGAGCTCGCCCTCGCGGACGCGCCTCCGGGCCAGCGGGCGGACATCGAACGCTGGGCGCGGTTGCTGCGCGAGGAATTGGAGCGTTGGGCCGCGGATCGACTCGACGAGCGCCGCGCGGACTTGGAGGAGTTGCGACAAGCGCTACGCGAAGCACAGTCGCGTCTGGCGGACTTTGAGGCGTCGGCGCAAGCCCGCATCGAAGCGCTGGAGGCGCGCTGCCGCGAGCGGCGCACCTGGCGCTTCGGCGATGCGCAGGACGAGTGGTGGCATCGCCAGTTGTCGATGTTGGAACATGGCTTGGCGGAGTTGCAGGCACAGCTCGCCATCGCGCGCGTAGCCGCCGAGAGTCCGCAGGCGCGCAAGCGCTGGGCCGCGGCCGTCGAGGGCATCGCCACGGAACCGAAGTACGCCGGGATCCGTTGGCCCAGCGGCCAACGACTTGGCAAGCAACTTGGGTTGTTGCCGCTGGGTGCGGATCCCACCACCGGTTTGTGGGAGTTCGTGCACTTGCAGACCGGCGCCGAGCCGCCGCTGGACGACGAGGGTCGGCCGCGCCGCGATGCGCAAGGCCGCTTGGAGCTCGCCCACGACACGGGCATCATCTTCGTGCTGCTGCCGAGCGGCACGCTGCCGTCTTCCGGCAGCCTTGGTTCCGAGCACGCCGATCGATCCGCTGGCGTGGAGTTGGCGCCCTTCCTCCTCGCCAAGCACGAGATGACGAATGCACAGTGGAATCGCCTCGCACCGCGGCGCAAGGAGACGATGCCAGAAGAGGACGCGCTCAAGCCCGCGGGCAACGTCAGTTGGAACACCATCGACGAGTCTTGGGCGCGCTTCCTTGGATGGGGCTCCTTGCCCACGAGCTTGCAGTGGGAATACGCCTGTCGCGCCGGCACGGACACGCCGTGGTGGACCGGCGCCGACGAAGGCTCGCTGCGCGACATGGAGAACCTCGCCCTCGACGACTCGAGCACCTCCGAGATGAAGCGCGTGGGCGCGTACGGGATGAACGCGTTCGGCCTGCACGACATGCAAGGCAACGCGTGGGAGTGGTGCGCCGATGCGCCGACGGAGGGCCGAGCAGCGCGACTCGCCGACGAACCGGCGGGCGGGGCCGACGCACTGGCGCGGATCGTGCGCGGCGCCGGCCACGCCGACCGGCCGTCGCAGGCGCGTTCCGACCGGAGCACGACCTTCCATCCGGCGCAAGCCACTCCGCAATTGGGATGGCGCGCGGCCCTGAGGGTCGTGCCCTGAAGGTACTGCCGTGAGCGAACGCGAGCGTGGGCCGGCGCTCTGGCATGTGGTTTGGCGCGTGGCCTGGCTCGGCGCTCCACGCTTGCACTAGGAGCGACGCATGAGCACCCCCCTACCCCCTTCGAGCCCCCTCGGCTTCCCCGGCGACAGTCCCAAGGAGCCGGCAGCCGCGTTGGCGCAGATCCTCGGTCATTGGCAGCAGCGCCTGCGCGCATGGGCGTGCATCGAACTCGAGCTGCGCAGGATCGACGAGGTCGAATGGAACAGGGTGTGGAGGCAAGTCGAGACCGAGCTGCCCAAGCTCGCGGCGCGCACACGCCATGGGGACGAGGTGCGCTTGGCGGCCGCTCACCTGGTCGGAGAGCTGGCGCGACGCACATGCACCAAGGGGCAGGCCCCGAAGCAGGCGCGCGGCGGCGAAGGCGTCCAGCAGCCGGAAGCCGGAGTCCCATCGGACGATGCGCCAGCCCAGATGACGCACCATGACTTGATGGACGCCTACGAAGGCTGCTTGGCCGCGTTGACGCGCGAAGAACGACGCGCATTGGGCTTGCGCGTGGTGCTCGGCTTGCCCTTCGCCATGGTGGCCGAGGAGCTCTGCATGGCGGCCGAGACCGCGGTCATGCTGGTCGAGCGCGCGGCGCGCGGCATTAAGCAATGCATGCGCGCCAAGGGCATCGACTGCTGAGAGCGCGCGCGCACGAGCCTGTGGTGCTAGGCTGGACTTGGCCTCTGACGCGGACTTCGCGACGAAGGCTTGCCCTCCCATGACAGCCAAGACACTCTCCTTCCCCGACGAGCCCGAACCGCACAACACGCGCGACATCCTCGCGCGCATCCAAGCCGGCGACAGGAACGCGATCAACGAGCTGTACGCGCGCTACGAGGCGCGCATCCTCGCCTGGGTGCGAGCCGAGATGGGCTCGCAACTGGCCGCCTCGGTGCAGGCGGAGGACTTGAGGCAGGAAGTGATGTTGCGCAGCCTCGACCATGTCGGCCGCATCACCGACGTGCCGCACCTGCGCTGGTTGTTCGCGCGGCTCGCCAAGCAGGTGGTCGTCGACGCGGCGCGCAAGCGCGCCACCGACAAGCGCAACCCCGAGAAGGAGGTGGCCATCGACGCGGAAGCCGGCGTCGAACCGGAGCAGCGCGGGACGCGGCCTTCCGCGCCCGCGCAGCAGGAGGAGCTCTTGCTGCTCTACTCCGAGTGCCTGCACGCCATGGCCGAGGACCACCGCAAGGTGCTGTACCTGCGGCACCAGGCCGGCATGGCGTACAAGGACGTGGCGGCCGAGCTGGAGCGCTCCGAAGAGGCGGCGGTCATGCTGCTTGGTCGCGCCGAGTTGAAGTTGAAGGAGTGCTTGCGCAAGAAAGGCATGGAGTGCTGAACATGCTGGGAGACGACGAAGACAAGCACGAAGAAGACGAGCACGACGAGGAGGAGCACGACGAAGACGAGCATGGCCATCAGGACGCAGGCGGGTCGCAACAGACGGATGACGATGAGTCCACGAAGGACTTCCTGGGGAGCGAACCCGAGGCGGGCGGGACCGAAGACTTCCTGGAACGGGTCAGCAGAGGCGATGACTCGGCGATCGAGCAGCTCTACGAGCGCTACATGGAGCGAGTGCTGCTCTTGGTGCGATCGGTCATGGGACCGCGCCTGATGCGGCATCTGGACCCCGAGGACCTGCGCACCCAAGTCCTCGAGCGCGTGCGACCCTACCTGCCGTATGTGAACGACGCCCAACACTTCCGACGCTTGCTGTGCCAGCACGCGCGCTGGGTCGCAGCCAGCGAAGCGCGCAAGTTGGAGGCGCGTCTGGGCAACCAGCACGTGTCGCTGCAAGAAGAAGGAGCTCCGCAGCCCGTGGACGATGGCACCAGCCCGAGTCGACGACTGGGACGCGACGAACTGCGGCGGCAGATGGCTGATTGCATGCACGCCTTGAAGGACAGCCACCGACTCGTCCTCCAACTGCGCTTCTTCGATGGGCTCTCCATCGGCGAAGCCGCGTGCGAGCTCGGTCGCACTCCGGACGCGACCTCGATGCTGCTGCTCCGCGCGCAAAAGTCGTTGCGCGAATGCCTGTTGAGGCACGGCGTGGATCCTCACGGCGCGTGAACACGTGTGAACCTCCGGCAAGTGGCTGTCAGAAGGCCCTCGGGACGGTGGGCGTGGCCGGACAACCCGACAAGACGAAGCTACGCACCAAGTTGTTCATCTATAGAGCTTTGCGAATTAACTGATGCATGAGCCATGAGAAAAGGCGTGCTCCCTCGCTTTGGAGTACGGCGCATCGATGGCAAGCGGCCGTCGATGGCAACCCCAAACCCAAAGCGAAGTGCACCATGCGCCTCAATCTGCTTCACCTTGTCGCCGCGCACGCCAGGAAGGCGGCCATGCTCGCGCTCGGCGCCTGCGCCACGCTCGGCGCCGCGCGGGCCGATGTCATCACCCTCTGGGCCACGAGCGTCCCCGAGACCTCGAGTCCGGCAAGCACCACGCCGTGGACCAACGAGGGCTACGCGGCCTCGGCTCCGACGTGCAACAACTGCAACACGACGACCTCGTGCCAATACGCCACCAACGCCGTGAACAGCAACACGACGCCGCTGTCGGCGGTCGACTTCGGCAACTTCGTCCTGCCGACCAACCATCGCATCGTGCGCGTGCAGGCCGATGTGCAGTGCCGCCACAACGAGAACACCACCGCGACCGTCGGCTTCCGCGCGCACGCCCCGGCCCACGGCATCGACTCGGGCTGGCGCACCTCGCCCGCGTTCAACAGCATCGCGGTCGGTGGAGTCTACATCTGCGCCGACCGCTTGGCAGGAACCGGCGACATCACCGGCCTCACCACGAATTGGACGGCCGCCAAGATCAACGATCTGCAACTGCAGGTCCGGCGTCAAGCTGGCTTGACAAGCAACACGCTGCGCGTGCTGGCCATGAAGCTCGTCGTCACGACCGAGCCCAACCCCGCGGCGCCGACCGTGCCGAACACGCCCACGAACCTGCGCACGACCGCGGCCACCACGAACTCGATCGCGCTGGCGTGGAACGACAACGCCAGCAACGAGACCGGCTACGTGCTGTACCAGCTCGCGCCCGGGCTGGATCCCGCGGTGATCTCGAACTGGATCACGGTCAATCTGCCGGTCAACGCGACCAGCACGACGCGCACCGGGCTGACTGCAGGTTCGACGTACCGCTTCCACGTGCGTGCCATCAATGCGGCCGGCCTGGGCGCGCAGAGCAATACGCTGGCCGCGACCACGGTCGCGCCGCCGGCAGGCAGCCAGTTCTTCATCAATGAACTGCGCATGACCGGTGGCGGCGACAGCTACATCGAAGTGGTTGCTCCGGCAGGCACGGTCCTCGACGGGAACTACAGGATCCTCAAGCTCAACGGTGGGCCGAATGCCCAGTACGCAGGCACGCTGAAGGACACGAGGACATTCGTTGGCAACCCGACGGTGGCGAACGTTGGTGGGGGCATGGGCGTGGCGAGAGTCGGATATCTCGGCCTGCAAGCAGGCGAGCGCGCTGGCTACGCCTTCGTGCGCTACCAAGGAGCGCAGGTCCAAGTGCTGGACTTCGTGACCTATCGCGGAGGCTCGACCAATGCAGGACCCGTCACGTCGAAGGTCCCCGGCATGGTGGGTGCGGTCGGTCCCGTGCTGCCCTACTCGTTGCTGGGCGCAGCGAACACGCTGCGCTTGGTGGGCAGTGGTTGCCACCGCGGGTACTTCCAATGGGCCTCGCCCGCGAGCAACGGCACCGAAGGAGCGGTCAACATCGGGCAGACCTTCATGTACTGCCCGTGAGCCGACGCTCGCCTGCCTTCCCGAAGGTGCAGCCCGCGCACATGGCACGCGTGCCTTGCTCCCCCTAGGATCCTCGACCATGCTCCCGCTCGCTTTCCTCCTGTCCTTGTGCCCATTGCTGGTCGTTCCTGGTTCCGCCGAGGAGCCCGCGACGCCCCCCGCGCCGAAAGTGCCCGTCTTGGAGGCCAAGCTGCTGGAGCGACGCGCGGCGGACCGCGACGACCCGCTGCCCGTCGAAGCGCTGGCGGAGGCCTGCCGCGACGCGCAAGACATCGATGGGGAGGCGGCGTACCTGCTGTGCGCGGCGGACCTGATCGACAAGCTCGAGGTGGACGACGCGCGCGCGAAGGAATCGAAGCTCAGGGCCTACGCTGCGCGCATCGAGGAACTTGGAGCCCGCAGCGAGGGCATCCGCCAATCGCAGGACGCGCTGGTCAAGGACCTGGCATGGGCGATGGAGCTGTACTCGAAGAACAAGAAGCCACGCAACACGCTGGAGATGGCGGCGCGCTTGATGTTGCTCAGGCCGAAGAGCAGCCAAGCCAAGTTGATCGTCGAACGCACGCTCGCGGCGATGACGGGCGACGAACGCCTGCTGGCCGAGCAGATCTTGCTGCGCGGCGAATTGACACGACCCAAGGCGTTCTTGGACCAATGGCGCACCGAACATGGCGAGTGGTCCAAGGCGGACAAGCTGGAGACGAGCGGCTACGTGCTGCGATCCGACATCGGCTACCGCGAGTTGCACCTCGCGGCGCGCGCGCTCGAGCAGCTCGCCGTGTACTACCGGCGCTTCTACGCGCCACCGTCCACGTCGCTCCAGGACGGCAAGACCATGGTCTACCTGTGCAAGTCCGAGGCCACTTTCGCGCAGGTGCTGGGCCAACCGCTCGAGCAGTTGACCAACGTCAAGGGCATGCTGCGCACGACCTACCATCCGGACGGACCGAAGGAGTTCCAGCTCTACGGATGGGACTACCGCGAGGACGCCACCGTCTTCGACGAACTGTTCGACACTTTGGCGCACGAAGCCAGCCACCAATACATGGCTTTGGCCTGTCCGGTCGTGGCTCCGCTGTGGTTGAACGAAGGCATGGCGTGCTACTTCGAGGGCGCGAAGCTGTCGCGCGACGGCACTGTCAGCGTAGGCATGCCCGCAAGCTCGCGTCTGCGACACTTGATGTACCTGTGGGGCGACAGGCAAGTGCTCTTGAAATCGACGCTGACGGCGGATCCCCAGCGCTTCCTGACGCCCGACGAATACGCCTTGGCGTGGTCGTTGATCTACTTCTTGCGGCACTACGAGACCGACGAGGGCGACCATCCGTTCCGAGATGCGTTGGTGCGGTTGATCGCCGCACCCGGACAACAAGGTGGTTCGTGGGAGACGCCGCTCATGCCCCTCTTGCACGCCGCGCGTTGGAGCTCCACCAAGTTCGTCGACGAATGGTCGAGCTTCATCCAGGCCTTGGCGCAGCGCGCCGCCAACCCGCGAGAAGCCGTCGCTTGGCACTTGGCGGCCGCCGAGCGCTTTCAGTCGAAGGGCGCGCACGAGGTCGCGCGCGAGCATCTCGAGCTGGCGCTCCAATATGACGACGGCGGCCACCAAGCAGCCGTCGCCTTGGCCGAGCACGCGGCCCTGCGCGCCAAGGCATCCAAGGAAGCGGCGCCGAAGCAAGCGGCAGCCAAGGACGAGGCGTTGGCCCTCGTGCATCGGGCCTACAGGGCCGCCTTGGTCGCGGACGACGAAGCCGACACGCAGGCGCTGTCGAAGACCGCCGCCTTGGTGGATCCGGCCGGCTTCGACAAGGTCGCCAAGGGCGAGGCCAAGTACCTGGCCGGAATTCGCGCCGAGCAAGCGCGCATGATCGCGGCTGGTCGGCCGCGCACGGCCGTCGCCTTGGCGCGGCGCTGGTTGGATCGCGTGCTGGACGAGGACCACAGTGGCGAGCTGGCCTTGGAGCTGCGCCGCAAGGGCGTGCTCGAGTTGCGCCTGCCGTTGTCCCTCGGCGTGCGCGACGCCATGGATGGGGTGAGCGCCGATGGAGGTTGGAAGGCCACTGCGGATGGTTACAGGTGCGCCATCCCGCGCGACCCCCAAGGCGTCGCGTACTTCCGCGCGCTGCGCTTCGACGCCTCCGTCGGCGCACGCTTCGAGCTCGCCTTCGAAATGGAGGTCCTGGACGAAGGTGCGTGCTTCCTCGCTTGGGTCCAACCGCAAGGCACGCCGGAGTGGAAGGGCTTCTGCCTGCGTTCGACGCTGTCGGGACCGGACAAGCCGCGCTTCGAGTCGGTCGACTTCATCGACATGGACCACGGCACCACGGCGCTCCTCGACCGCGGCGAGGACGCGAGCGGCCGGCCAAGCCTGACCTTGCGCAAGGAAGGCCGTGGCGCCATCGACCTCAAGGCCGGCAAGCCCGTCAAGATCCAACTAGCGCACTCGGGCGACGGCGTATTGCGCTTGCAGGTCGACGGCAAGCTCAAGCTGGAGCGGCCCATCGACGCCAAGGTGCGTTCATGGCGCTTGGGTCTTGGCTTCCATGGCGGCGACGGCCGGGTGACGACCGTCGTCGGCCACGAGCTCGACCGGTTGTGAGCAGCAAGCTCCTGCCTACGGCAACCAAGTCACGCGCAAGCCGTTCGACAGGTTGAAGGTCGAAGCCGTGCAGTACGGGGCGCTGTTCCTGAACCACGCTTGGTACAGCCGTACGCCGCCCGTGGCGGGCACTGCGCCGCGCGTGGTGATGCTCGCATCGCCCGCGCTCGGGTAGTTGGCGATGCCGCCGAGCACGCCGCCGTTCGTGGTGGTCTTGATGCCTAGGCGGATGATCGATCCCGACACGCAGCGCACGCCATCGCCGAACACGACGCCTGCTCCGCCGCCGGACGCACTCGTGCCTTGGAAGAACAACGCCGCCACGCCGATCGGTGCGTTGGCGAGGCTCAAGACGAAGGTGTCGTTGTTGGTGGACGCCACGCCAAGCCCGTTGAGCACCGCGCCGCTCGAGCTGATGGAAGTGCCGCAACCTCGGCCCGGAGCCCCGTTGTTGCCGCAGGGGCAAGCGACGCCACTGCCATCGCCGGCGCAGAACGTCGTCCACGCGCCGCCTTGCTGCGGCTCGTAGAAGGCGCCCAGGATGTCCGACTGGCTCGAGCCGGTCGCGCGGTTCTCCCAAGCGCACAGGTTGCGCCCGGGTGCACCACCCGAGGAATACCGCGAAGCGACCTTCGCCTTATCGTCCACGCCTGAGGCCAACGGTCCCAGATTGCGCGAAGGCTCGGCGAGCACCAGCTGGTCATCGACGACTCCGAAGGCGACCACGTGAGGCGAGTCAGGCGATTCACTGCTGTACGTCATGACGATTCGGCCCCCATCCACCTCGAGACCGAGGATCGCGAGGGGATTGGTGAAGCGCGGCTCCAAGTCGCTCAAGAACACCTTGGGCGACGAGACGCCGCTGGGGCGCGACAGATTCATGACGATCTGGTTGACGACGGGAGGGGTAGCGGAAGAGCGACTGAGCGTTGCCACCATCACGCGGTCGTCGGAGATCGACAGGGGCGGAGAGAAGCAATGATTGAAAGTCGAGATGGGAGCAGTGGGGCCCCCGAAAGGGATGGAGACGGATCCCGCAAGAGCTCCAGCGAAATCGATGCAACGCGTTACAGAAGAGTAGGTGTTCGGATCGGGGCATAAGGTGCAACGTCTTACCCATGAGACCGTCCAAAAGCTGCCGCTGTTGCTGGGGCTCAAGGCGTACGGACCCAACACTTCCAAGCCAGTGGCGTTCTCATCAAGCGTTACCGGGCCCGACTGCACGAAGCTCCCATCAGGCAGCAGATTGCGGTAGACGATGCGCGTCGTGATGTCCCTTCTTTCCCACGCCACGAGGAAGCTGGAAGTCCCGAACGGATAGGGATCGCCTGCGCAAAACGCGCCGACATGGTTGTACCCGGAGTCGCTGATGGTCGTGACCGGTCCCCATGCCAATCCGGAGGAACTGGCAAGGCGCCCCTTGATCTGGTAAGTGGTGGCCGGTGCGGGGTTCGAGACGGTTGCGACGACGAGCCAGGTGTCGCCGTAGTTGAGGTTGGCTGTCGATGGGTCCCACCACGAGTCGGAGCTGTTGTCGACGTAGGCTCCCTGCAGGAATGCGCCCGAGGCGCTGCGGCGCATCGCATAGATGTCCCGGTCGGCGCCGCTGAACTGCTCGGAGTACGCGACCAACCAAGTGTCCGTGGTCGCGTCATGCACGGGCTGCGGGTTGAAGTTGTTGAAGCTCGATCCGTCGATCGGAAACACGGTGCCCACGATCGGATCGACGACGAGCGGGAACTCCGCTTCGGCCACGAACGCGGCGGGCACGACGATCACGATCTCGTCGCCCACCAGTTCGGTCGACAGCGCGAGCTTCCGGCCCGCGGCGTCCAACGCCGTGGCGCGACCGTAGCGCACGCCCCCCAGCTCGTTCGACCACGAGAAGCCGTCGTCGTCGACCGACGGTTCAAGATCGCTCGACCACCCGATGGAGAGCGTCAGCTCGCCGCGGTTGGGCAACGCGGCGAAGTGGAAGCTCTGCTCGGCCTGCGTCTGGGCGTAGGTCCAGCGCTCGACGAAAGAGCCGCGATCCAGGTCGAGCGACAGCCCGCGTTCCTTCACCTCGCGGCCGGCGACCTCGAGTTCCACGCCACCGACCACGCACGAGCGCACGTCGAACGCGATCGGGTGGTTGCGCGGGGCCTCCGACCCCAAGTACGGGATGTACTGCGCTCCCGATGTCGCCACCGAAGACTTGTACGTCGCTCCGCGGATCCAGACGGCGCCGTGCTCGTCGGCGAGGAAGTGCAGCGGACGCTCGCCTGTCGGAGGCGACACGTCGATCGGCGCGACTTGCCGGGCGACGGCGAGCGTGGAAACGAACAGCAGGGCGAGGACCGCGAGGACGTTCGGGGCGCGCATGGTTGGGCAGGGACCGCAGGGCGGGTCGATGGTTGGGACTTGGGGTGGTGTCAGCATCTACACGCACGGATGCTTCGACGACCGTCAGGATTTCCACAAATGGCCGCAAGAGCCTGTCGAAAAACGACTTGGGGCGGCCTCACGTGGCTTGCCTCGCCGTGCTCGGTTCCAGCGGACGAGCCGCGCAAGCGTCACGGCAACCAAGTCACGCGCAAGCCGTTCGACAGGTTGAAGGTCGAAGCCGTGCAGTACGGGGCGCTGTTCCTGAACCACGCTTGGTACAGCCGCACGCCGCCCGTGGCGGGCACTGCGCCGCGCACCGTGATCGCTTGGTCGCCCGGCTGCGGATAGGTCGCGACACCGCCGAAGAAGCCGCTGTTGGTCGTCGTCTTGATGCCGAGGCGAATCACCGTGCCCGCGGCGCAGCGCACGCCATCGCCGAACACGGCGCCGGCGCCGCCGCCGGAAGCTGTCGTTCCTTGGAAGAACAAGGTGGCGACGCCGATGGGCGCACCCAACAGATTGAGCACCAAGTCGTCGCTGCTCGTCGAAGCGGAACCCGTCGACGCCAGCAAGGTGCCATTGGCGTTCACCGAAGTGCCGCAGCCGAAGCCCGCCGACCCGTTGTTGCCGCAAGGACACGCGACGCCGCGACCATCGCCAGCGCAAAACGTGACTACCGCGCCGCCGACTTGCGGCTCGAAGAAGGCGCCCTGGATGTCGCCGCTGAAGCTGCCGCCCGGCGTGCGCGTCCATGTGCACAAGCTGCGGCCTGCGGCGCCACCCGACGACCAACGCGACGCGGCGACCGCGTTCTCT
>SXXH01000225.1 GCA_005789645.1 Planctomycetia bacterium | reverse complement strand
CAGCCACATGCAGGCCGCGTCGATGTAGGCGTGCTCGGTCTTGATGTCGGGATACTCGCGCGCGACTTCGTGGAAGACGCGCTGCCACAGGTCGTGCGAGCGCTAGGCGTTGGCCTTGTCGATCAGCGTGACCTTCTTCTGCTTGTTGCGCGCCCGAGCCGCGTCGAAGGCGTAGCGGATGGCGCGCTCCACGCCATGGCGCGTGTAGGTCATGACCTGCGAGGCGACTTCGATCGGCAGGCCCTTGTGGGCGAAGCCGAAGGTGCCGGTGTAGGCGCCTTCCGTGTTCTCGCGCACGAACACCATGTCGATGTCGGCCGGGCCCTTGCCCTTCAGGGGGCACAGGCGCTCGTCGTACAAGCGCACCGGGCGCAGGTTGATGTACAGATCGAGCTCGAAGCGCATCTTGGCGATGATGCCGTACTCGATCTTGCCCACTGGCGCGCGCGGGTCGCCGATGGCGCCGAGGTAGATCGCGTGGTGCTGCTTGACCTCCTCGAAGGCGGCCTGCGGGAAGATCATCTCGTCCTTCTGGCCGTGGTCGAGCCAATGCTGCGTGCCGAAGGGGTAGACGGTCTTCTTCGTCGAGAAACCGTGGATGGACGCGACGGCGTCGAGCACCTTCAGGGCCTCGTGCGTGACATCCGGTCCGATGCCGTCCCCGGCGACGACGGCGATGTTGTACTGCTTCATGGTGTCAGCTCCCCTTCGGGCCGGCGCCCGCGTTCGTGGTGGTGGTCGTGGTCGAGAACATGCCCGGCCGGTACTCGACGATGCGCCCGGCGACGGCGCTGGCGGCGACCGTCAACGGCGAGGCGAGGTACAGCCGCCCCGGGCCCGAGCGCCCGGCGAAGTTGCGGTTGATGGCGCTGACCGTGACCTGCTCCTTGGTTTCGGAGACGCCCGGCCCGCAACCGATGCACGCGCCGCAGCCGGGGTTGATCACCTCGACCCCGGCCCTGGCGTAGATGTCGAGGTAGCCCTTGGCGCGCGCGTAGTCGCGCACGGCCTCGCTGCCGTATTGGATGTACATCTTCACGCCGGGTGCGACACCACGGCCGGCGGCCAGCGCGTCCTGCAAGACGAGCGCGTACATGTCGAAGTCGTGCTCCTTGCCGGCCGTGCACGAACCGCCGTAGGCGATGTCGATCCGCACCTCGCCGAGCTTGGAGACATCCTTGCCGTAGGTCGGATCGCCGGGCTCGGCCACCATGGGCTCGAGCTTCGACAAGTCGATCGCGTAGCGGCCGCCATGGTAGGTGGCGTCCTTGTCCGGGGCGACGCAACGCGCGCGCAAAAGGGCCTTGTCGACGCCCGGACGGCGCGCGGCGATCCACTCGACAAGGGCCTCGTCGGCCTCGCACACGCCGCTCTTGGCGCTGCACTCCGTGGCCATGTTGCACAAGGTGGCGCGCTCGTCGAGCGAGAGGCTCGCGAGCCCCGGGCCGCCGAACTCCATCACGCGATCAAGCGTGTGCTCGGGCACTGCGTGGACCTTGAGGATGTGGAGGATCAGGTCCTTGGCCGTCACCCCGGGGCGCAAGGCACCCACGAGGTCGAAGCGAATCGTCTCGGGCACGATGACGAAGGTGAAGCCCGAGTGCACCAGCGCCGCGTATTCGGTCGCGCCCACGCCCCAAGTCAGCGCGTTGCTGCCGCCGCCCATGCAGGTGTGGCTGTCGGTGGCTTGGATGAAGTCGCCGGGGTCGACGAACTGCTCGCGCGCGACTTGGTGGCAGATGCCCGGCGAAACGCCCTGCTTGGCCGAGTAGTCGCGCACGCCGGTGTGGCGCTGGAATTCGTTCTGCAGGTCGCGCAGCGTCTGGATCTGCGCCGCGAACGGCGCCATGCGCTTGACGCCGTCGGCGTACAGGAGGTGGTCCTCGAACACGGCGAACTTGGCCGGATTCGGCAGCGCGTAGTCCGGGCCGTACTCCTGGGCGAGGAAGTGGTGCACCTGCGCGGTGGTGAACTCGTGGCTGTAGCCGCCGTCGACCTTGACGAGGCAGATGTCGCCTGGCGCCAAGTGCGCAGCACCTTGCGCGCCCACCAACTTCGCCGCGAGGATCTTCTCGGCGATCGTCATCGGGCGCGGCGCGGTCGTCGGCGCCGGCACCTTCGCCTTGCCGGACTTGTAGGCCGCGGAGAAGGGGAACAAGCCGCCTTCCTCGAGGATGGCGCGCGTCACCTGGTCGTAGCGCTCGGTGAACTCGGCGAGAGGGATTTCCTCGCCCGCCTGCAGGCGCGCCAGTTGCTCGTAGCTGCCCATCAACTGGCCGAGGTTGATGTTGTTGCGTTCGTGGATCGGCGCGAAGCTCGCGGCGACCACCAGATGCACGCCCGACCAGCGCTCGCACTGCGGCGCCGTCTCGCGCGACGATCCGGTGCCCTTCCTCTGGCCGCTGACGACGACCTCGAAGCCGCCATCCATCAACGCGCGCGTCGCGAACACGCGCGCGCCGTCCTTGGCGCCGCCTTTGTGGACCAAACCCGCGTAGGCGTCGAGCGCGATGTCCTCCGGCTTGTGGCGAAAGCACACCCACGCCGGCGTCATCGCATCGGTGTTGATGTCGTCCAGCAGCGACGCGGGATCGACATCGACCATGCGCAGGTTCCGCCCGGCGTGGAGTTGCTCCTCGATGCTCGCGTAGTCCTTCGTCAGGAACAGCACGCGCTTGCCGGGCGTCAGGCGCACGACGCGCGTCCCGTCGGGCTTCGTGTGGATCAGCGGATTCATCGAGGAGTGTCGCTCGCGGGCCCCGGACTCAGAGGGAGGCGTTCTCGACCAGCACGGCGATGCCCTGCCCGCCGCCGATGCAGGCCGAAGCCACGCCATAGCGCTTCTTCGTGGCGCGCAGCTCGTGCATCAAGGTCAGCACGAGGCGCGTGCCCGAGGCGCCGAGCGGGTGGCCCAGCGAGAT
>SXXH01000224.1 GCA_005789645.1 Planctomycetia bacterium | reverse complement strand
GGCGTACTTGGTCAGCTCGGCCGAGGCGATGTCCATGTGGATGATGGGGTTGCCCGTGCGGACGAAGGGGGCGTAGAGCTCCTCCATCACTTCGGCGGCGCGCTTGTCGTCGCTGCCGATGACCACGCGGTCGGGCTTGAGGAAGTCGTCGATGGCGGCGCCCTCCTTGAGGAACTCGGGGTTCGACACCACGGCGAAGGGGTGCTGGGTGGACGCTTCCAGCGCCGCCTTGACCTTGGCGGCGGTGCCCACGGGCACGGTCGACTTGTCGACGACGACGGCGTAGCCGGTCAGGTGCTCGCCGATCGAGCGCGCGGCGGCCAGCACGTACTTGAGGTCGGCGCTGCCGTCCTCGCCAGGGGGGGTGCCCACCGCGATGAAGACGACTTCGGCGCGCGGGATGCCTTCGGCGTAGCTCGTGGTGAACGACAGGCGCCCGTCCTTCACGTTGCGGCGCAACAGCTCCTCGAGGCCGGGCTCGTAGATCGGCACCTCGCCGCGGCGCAGCGCGTCGACCTTCTTCTGGTCGATGTCGACGCACACGACCGTGTTGCCGGATTCGGCGAAGCAAGTACCGGCCACGAGGCCGACGTAACCGGTGCCTACGACTGCGATGCGCATGGAGTACAGCTCTTGGTTGGGGATCCCGGTCTGGCGTGCGGACCGAGGGCGCGCCAAGATAGCTTCGTCGGCTTGCGCCGCGGGCGATTAACTCAGCGGCTAGAGTGCCTCCCTTACAAGGAGGAAGTCGGGGGTTCGAATCCCTCATCGCCCACCAATTGCGCCGCCGCATTCCAGGCCTTGCCGCTCGCCTCCGAAGGGGGATGCCGAACGGTCCACCCCGCATGGCCCTGCCAGCCCCGCGTCTCTCAGCGAAGCTCAGGCGGCCCAACTTGCTTGGGTAGCGCGTAGGAGTCCGGCCCGCTTCAGCCAAGACTGTGCCCAGTCATGTGCGGCCAGGGCCTGCCCCGAGAGCACAGAGCCTAGGTCCAAGTCGTCGGTTGCGTGTCCCACCCGTTGGAAGCTGGGCCCATAGATGATCCAGCAAGCAAAGCTACAAGAGAGACCGGGTTCGGCTTTCCACGAGACTTCGGCTTGGGTCATTTCCTTTTTGGACCCGCTTCTCCACCCCACGGAGCTGGTCTGCGCCAGACCCAGAGTCCTCTGGGTTGAACGTCAACCAAGAGATCTACGCAGTAGTTCTTAGGAATGGGAATTTCTCATCCAAGACTACTTCTCAGATTTTGAGGTCGAGGTAGGGTCAGAAACAGAGCCAAAGTCCTAGTTCATCCCGGCCGTGGCACGCCAAACAGGCAACGCTCCCGGGAATGGGCCACAGGTCTGACTCGCGCTCGAACGCCAAAGGAGTAGGACCCCCCATGAGCCGTCTTCTGATCATCGACAACGACACGGGCAATCGTCTGGTGCTGCGCAGCCAACTGGTGGATGCCGGACACGACGTCGTGGTGCACGAAAATGGCGCACGCGGCTTGGTCGAGGCGCGCAGCTCGCCCTTCGACGCGATCCTCGTTTCGGCCCGCCTCTCGGAAGGCATCGACGGCTTCGAGGTGGTGCATCGCATCAAGGGCATGCCCGAGTGCCAGATCACCCCGGCCATCCTCTACACGGAGGATCAGGCCACGACCGAGGAGCTGGCGCGCGGCTACGAGAACGGCGCCGACTTGTTCCTAGGCAAGCACGACCTCGGCGCATTGACCACGATCCTCAAGGGACAAGTGCGCCAGCGCCGGCGCTGCCTCGAACTCGCCACGCAGGTGCGCGGCTTGCAGGATGCGCTCAAGCGCGCCGGCAACCACGAACAAGTGGTGCGCGACGGCGTCGAGGCGGCGGGCATGGATCCCACGACGATCCTCAAGGAACTGGCCACCGGCCGTCCTGATGGCGTGATCCTCGTCGACGACGAGGGCGCCGTGCGCTACGCCGACCGCGGTGCTTGCGAGCTCTTCGGCGCGCGCATCGAGTCGATGCCGTTGGGCATGCTGGCGCCGGCCTCGGGACTCGAAGCCTTCGTGCGCGACGCGCGCACCGAACCTCGCGTGGGCTTCCGCTTCGACTTGTCCGCGCGTCGCGGGCGCGGCGTGCGTTCCTTGAGCGCGGTCGTCGTGCCGTTGCTCGTGCGGCCGGGCGGCGCGAACGGCCAGATGGCCACGCGTCTGGTCATCCTGCAGGACGCCACGCGTCGCCGCTTCGCCGCCGAGCGCCTCAAGTGCAGCGACACCGTGCTGAACGGCCGCGAGAGCAGCGTGTTGCTCGACGCCGCGCGCTACTTGTGGCGTCCCGATGTCATCCCCGGCCGCGGCGCGGCCATCACCGCCTTGCGCAACGCCGTGGTGGAGGAGGCCCAAGGACGCGCGCCGGTCCTCGTCGTCGGCCCGAACGGCGGCGAGCAGGAGCTCGTCGCGCGCGTGCTGCACTACAGCTCGCACCAGACCGGTCCCTACATCAGCCAGCGCTGCGGCGCGATGGCGCCCGAGAACGCCTCGGCCGAGATCTTCGGCATGGCCGCGCCGGCGCTGCGCCACGGGCTCTTGCAGCACGTGGTCGACGGCACCTTGCACCTGGCTGATCCGGGCGAGCTGTCGCTGGAGGTGCAAGAGCAACTGGCCCGATGGCTCGAGACCGGCATGTTGACGCGCCAGGGCGGCCACAAGGCCGAGCGCCTCGACGCGCGCCTCGTGATCAGCCTCGCGGGCGATCCCGCGCAGCTCGTGCAGGAGGGCCGACTCTCGGAGCGCCTCTTGGGGTTGCTGCAAGCGCATCGCATCGATCTCGTGCCGCTCGAGGCTCGTCGCGAGGACATCGACGACATGGCGCGAGCCGCAGTGGCTCGCCATGGCGCCTCGCGCGGCGTCGCGAGCATCGACGCAGCCGCCTTGTCGATCCTGCGCGCCCGTCCGTGGCCCGGCGACGCCAAGGAGCTCGAGGACGTGGTGCGCGCCGCGTGCAACCACGCCTCGACGCCGGTGGTGCAGGTCGACGACCTGCCGCGCACGCAGAAGGAGCTCGCCGCAGGCATCCGCCCCAACGGCAACCGTTCCGCCGTGTTCGCGCCGCTGCCGATGCAGCTCGCGCAGCCGACCTACGCGCGCGGTGAACTGCAGCCCGCGCCGCGCAACGGCCCACCGCACCGCCAGCCGCGCGACTGGGACATCAGCGACGAAGAGCCCGTCAGCCTCGACTTGTACGAGAAGAAGGCCCTGTTGCGGGCGCTCGACGAGTGCGACGGCGATCGCTTGGCGGCCGCGCGGTTGCTCAAGGTCGGCAAGAGCACCCTGTACAGGAAGTTGAAGCGCTTCGATATCTGATCGAGTGTCGAGGCTCGCGGGGAGAGCGGGCCGTGCTTCGGCTTCCTCGTGTGGAGGAGTGGGAGAAGTGGGAGTAGCGGGCGGAGCGGCCCGGGTGCGGGCGGACGCCGGCGTGGGGAGCGCCGACGTCCGTCCGACTTTCCCGACCTGCTCGCGCGCGGGCGAGGCGCGAACCGCGGCTCAGGGAATGGACAGCATCGTCTCCGCGCTGGCGAGCGCCCACGTCGAGTCGGGCGCGACTCCGGGGTTCCGCAGCACGGCGCGCACCTTCGTCCAGCGATCGCCCTCCGGCGCCGGCGGGAGGGGCGCGCGCCACAACTCCACGACGCGCGCGCCCGAGGCGTACACGACGAGGCGCGTGCGCGCGGCGTAGCTCGAGTCCGTGGCTGCGCCGGACGGGTCGATGTGCGCGCGCGCGCCACGCTCCGATTCGAGCTCGAGCACGAGGTCGGCGATCTGCGTCTCGGCGTTGTGACGCAGGTGGACGACCAAGCTGGCGTCGGCGAAGGAAGTCTCGAGGCGCGGTCCGCGTCCGAGCGAGCGCTTGCGCAACAGATGCAGCAACTCGACATCGGCGAGCCACAACGCGCGGTCGGGGACGCCGTAGCGCACGGTCATCAACTCGTATTCCGCCAAGGCCGTCTCGAGGGCGGCTTGCCGGCCCTCCTCGGCGCCGCGCGCGTCGTGGTGCTCGCGCCAGCGCATCGCCAGCGCACGCGGGTCGGGCGGCGCATCCGGCTCGTGGTGCATGCGCGGCACGAGGTAGTCGGCTGCGCGGCCCAGCACGGCGAGGATGTCCACGGGCTTGGTGCCGTCCCAGCTGTTGGGCAGCGCGCCGGGCGAGAGCGGCGAGGCGCGGCCGAGCAGGTCGTGCACGCTGCGGCGCGAGATGTACCCGATGGCGCCCGGCTCCTCGGCGAGGATCGAGGCGCTCTCCGGCAGTTCCCAGCGCATGTAGTGGCCGAGCTTGCGCAAGCGGATCGTTCGACCGATCTCCTCGTGCAGTCCCTTGCGCGCCAAGGGGGGAGCTTCGACCCCGCGGCCTTGCGGTTGCGGGTAGTGCTCGCCGTAGTCGATCGGACCGATCTGGTTGTTCGACTTGCTGGCGAGCACCGACGCGGCGAGGGCGCACGCGAGGCTCGCCAGGCCCGCGCGCCGGATCCAACGGCTCGGAGAGTCGAAGGCCGGAATCAGCCCTTCCTGCACGGAAAGCGCGAGCAACGGCAGCGCCGGCACGAAGGACTCGAAGAACGGCTTGGTGCCCGCGCCGCGCGCGGCGGAGGCGATGATCCACAGCAGGGCGAGGAAGGCCGCGTGCGCGCCCATGTGCGACAGGCGGCGGCGCACCAGATACGCGAGACTCCAGGCGAGCAGCAGCGGCGTCGCGGTCAGCATGGCGAAGGCGCGCAGGTCGGCCATGCCCACGGCCCATTGGCCGGAGCGCGGTTCCAGCCACGGCTGGAAGGCCGGCGAGAGCAGTTGATCCGTCGTCGCGTAGCGTGCCAAGGCCGAGATGGCGAGCGTGCCGAGCGGCAGCAGGAACGCCGACCAGGCGACTGGCGTCGTTTCGCCGGCGCCGCGACCGAGCGAACGCACCAGCGCGAAGCCCGCCACCATGATGGCGGCCTCGGGGCGGGTCAGCACCGCCAGGGAGAGCAGGATCCCCAGCCCGAGAGAGCGGCCGCGTTCCGCGGCGAGGAAGGCGGCGACGAGCAGCAGCGCGAAGAGCGGCGTCTCCAAGCCGCTGGCGGCGGCGGCGGCGAAGGCGCCGCAGGTCGCGAGGATCAGAGGTGCCATCAGGCCCGCGGAGCGATCCGGGCGCAGGCGTGAACTGACGATGGCGGCGAGGATGGCGCAGGCGATGCCGCTCGTCTGCGCCAGCACGTTGACCGAAGTCTTGAACGAGGCCGCCACGCGCTCGAAGAAGGCGCACAAGAGCACCCACAGCACGCTCGGGTAGCTCTCGAAGGCCTCCATCAGCGGGTTCCAGGCGAGCTGGCCGTCGAAGACGAGGTTGCGTCCGAGGCGGAAGGGCACATGCGCCTGGTCCCAGGCGACCGCCACCAGTCCGCGCGCATCGATGTGGATCGTCAGCACATGGGCGACGAGCATCACGAGCGCTACGAAGAGGGCGATGGTGCGGTTCAAGCGACTTCGATCCGAGGATGACAGCGAGGTGCGGTCGGGCGCAAGCGCGCCACGGGCTTTCGCGCCGGCGGGCGCGCTTCAGCCATCCAGCGTGACGACGAGGGTTGCGAGCTCCGACTCGCCCAGCTCCACCTCGGAGCCGCCCTTGGCCGCGCCAGCTTGCACCGCCACGCTCCACTTGCCGCGCGGCAGCCACGCGCTGCTGCCCGTGCCGTCCGCGCCAGTCGTGAAGCCCGGCGCGGGCCGGGGAGCGTCGCCCGTGGTGCGCAACACGACGAGCGCTCCCGCGACGGGTCGACCGCGTTGGTCGAGCACCGCGACCTCGACGCGCGCGGCGGCGAACTCGCAAACGACCTCGACCACGCCGGTCGAGACTTCGATCTTCTTCGGCGCCGACAGCACGGGCCAGGAGCCGCCGACCGCCCATTCCGGGAGCAGACGCAGCTCGTAGGTGCCGGGCCACAAGCGCTCGAAGCGCACGACATCATCGGCGCCCACGGTCGCGCGCGCCGGCAGCGGGGCGTCGATGCGATGGGCCGCCGCCTCGGGCTCGAGCCACAGCTCCATGCCGCGCAGCTCGACGGTCGGGGGCGCGAGGAGCTTGACGAGGCAACGCCCGCGCTGCGCACCGGCGAAGGACGGGGTGGGCAACGGCGAACCCAGCACGAGGCGCGCTTCGGCCGCGTCGTCGGCGAGCTCCAGCTGCAGCGGATCGCGGCCCATGGCGACCACCTTGACCTGCCGCGCGCCGCGCGGGAGTCCGCGCATGGCGACGCGCCCCGTCTCGTCCGACAACTCGCCGCGCACTTCGTCGCCCACGAGCACGGACACGACGGCCGATTCCACGGGTTGGCCGGCTTCGTCGCACACGAGCGCCGCGAAGATGCCGTCGCGCGCCGAAAGGCCGACCGACTCGAAGGGGCCCGTCGCAGGCGGAGCCAGCGTGGCGCCGTTCGTGCTCGGTGGCAGCTCGCCCGGACGCGTCGCATACGCGCCGACCAGCGCCGCGAGCGCCGCCAGCGGCACGACCTTCAGCCAAGGGATGCGCGAGCGGGCCATGGCGCGGGAGTCTAGGCGAGCGGGGGCCTCGGCGTCTTCAACGAGCTCGCGCGCACTCCGCGACGACCAGCGCACGCAGCTCCTCCAACGCGGCGAAGCCGCCGAGGTCCGCCGCGCGCAGCGTGTCGAGGAACTCGTCGAGTCCGCGTTGGCCCGCGCGCAGTTGTCGCAGCAGGCGCACGCCCAGTTGCAGGCGGTCGCAGGCCTTCACGAAACGCGCCGCTTCCGTGCGCTGAAGGCGCCATTCGTCCCACAGGTCCTCGGCCGAGGGTCCGAGCGGAGCTAGCAGGCGCAGCGCGGCAGCGTCTTCGGCGACGCGCTTGGCGCCCGGGGGCAGGAGTTCCGCCGCGCTGCGCGGCCAGTCGCCGAGCAACGCCTCGGGGGCGTCGTGCACGAGCGCCAAGGCCGCGGCGCGAGCTGGATCGACGCCGCAACGCGGCGCCAGCGCGAGGCACAGCCATTGGAGGCCCAGCACATGCTCGCCGACGGTCTCCGGCGTCCGGACTCCGCGCAGGATCCAACCCGTGCGCGGCAGGTCTTCCATGGCGGACAGGGCCAGGAGGGCCTCCAGCATGAGCGGATCGCGGTCCATGCCTCCATCGTAGCGGGCCGGACGCGTTGACCGGGCGAGACCCCCGGCGCACAATGACACGACGCGATACCCGGCTTGGACCGCCTGTGGCGACCGGCCAGCCCCGCGATCGGCCACCACCATGCTGCTGCGACTGCGCCCTTCGCTGATCCGCGCCCAGGTCGAGGCCGTGCTCGAGCTTGCGCGCTCCTTGGGCTACCGAGCGCGCTTCATCGACGAGCGGCGCACGCTGTTGCAACTCGAGGGCGATGGCGCCCCCGACCACCGCGCGCGCTTCGAGGATCTGTGCGGCGTCTCCGCCGTCCTCGATGCCGGCACCGTGCGCGAGTTGCACGAGCGCGCCGGCCGGCCGGACCGCGCCGTCGACGTGGGTCCGGCGTGCTTCGGCGGTGGTGTCGTCAGCTTGATCGCCGGTCCCTGCGCCGTCGAGGACCGCGAGCGCGTGCTCGAGATCGCGCGCGCCGTGCAAGCCCGCGGCGCCACGGCGCTGCGTGGCGGCGCATGGAAGCCGCGCACCTCGCCGTACTCGTTCCAAGGCCTCAAGCACGCCGGCCTCGAGATCCTGGCCGAAGTGCGGGCCGAGACCGGGCTCGCCATCGTCACCGAGGTCCTCGACCCGCGCGACGTGGCGGCGGTGGCCGAGGCGGCCGACATGCTGCAGATCGGGGCGCGCTCGATGACCAACTTCGCGCTGCTCACCGAGGTGGGCAAGGCGAAGAAGCCGGTGCTGCTGAAGCGTTCCTACATGGCGACGGTGCGCGAGTTCCTGCTGGCCGCCGAGTACGTGCTGGCCGAGGGCAACGAGGAAGTCGTGCTGTGCGAGCGCGGCATCCGCGGCTTCGACTCGGGCACCACGCGCAACCTGCTCGACGTGGGTGCAGTGGCGCATCTCAAGCGGGCCACGCACCTGCCAGTGGTGGTCGACCCCTCGCACGCCGCCGGACGAGGCGACTTGGTGCGCGCCCTGTCGCGCGCCGGACTCGCCGCGGGCGCGGATGGATTGATCATCGAGGTCCACAGTGATCCGTCCGAGACCCATTCCGACGGCGCGCAAGCCATCCTGCCCGAGACTTTCGGCGAGATCGCGCGCGATGCGCAGGTGATCGCTGGGCTCGACGGGCGTACGCTGCGCGCAAGCCGCGTGCTGCGCTGGGGCTGAGTCGGCTCCAGCCACGCGCGGGCGACGGCCGCTCCGCGTCGCCGCGCCCGGCGCGCATCCTTCCACCTCCGCACCACGCATCAACGCCATGAGTCTCGCCTTCCGTTCTGGCCGCCGTCCCATCCTCGCCGGCAACTGGAAGATGAACCTCGAGCGCAAGAGCGCGCTCGGATTGGCCGCGGCGGTGCGCGAGCGCGTCGGCGAGCGCGACGATGTGGAAGTCGCGCTCTTCCCGCCCTTCGTCTACCTCGACGAGGTGGCGCGCCTGTTGTCGGGCGCGAAGGTCAAGGTGGGGGCGCAGAACTGCTGCGACGAAGCCTCGGGCGCCTTCACCGGCGAGATCTCGGCCGCGATGCTGGTCGACGTGGGCTGCGACTGGGTGATCCTCGGACACTCCGAACGGCGCCACCTCTATGGCGAGGGCGATGCCCTGGTCGGCGCCAAGGTCAAGGCCGCTCTGGTCGCGGGGTTGAAGCCGATCGTGTGCGTGGGCGAGACGCTGGCGGAACGCGAGGGCAAGTCGACCGAGCAGGTCGTGTCGCGCCAGTTGTCCGCCGCGCTCGCGGGTGTGTCGCGCCTCGATCTGGCGCGCCTGGTCGTCGCCTACGACCCGGTGGGGGCGATCGGCACCGGCAAGACGGCGACGCCCGACCAAGCCGGCGAGGTGCATCGCTACTTGCGCGGGGTGCTGGGCGGGCTCCACGACATGGAGGTCGCCAAGTCGATGCGCATCCTCTACGGCGGCAGCGTCAAGCCCGACAATGTGCGCGACTTGATGCAAGTCGCCGACATCGACGGTTGCCTCGTGGGTGGGGCGAGCCTGAAGTCCGAGAGTTTCTTGCCGTTGCTCGAGTTCCGCTGAACTGTGCGCGCCGCAGCCTACCCGGTCGACGCCTTGGCTGTGCGTGCTGTGCAGGCGGCGTAAAGTGCCTGTAGGTATAGATTTGCGAGTCTCGCGCGCGCCGCTGTAGAGACCGCGAGCCGATGGCGCGGCGGACTACGCGACCAGCGCAGCCGCAGCCCGCGCATCGAGTCGCGCGAGGAGATTTGCTACTCTCGCGGGTCCACCGCCTGACGCGGTGCAAGCCACGCACGCAAGCCATGGAACTGCTGATCACCTTCCTCTACATCCTGTTCGTCCTGTCGGCGATCGTCTTGGTCGTCGTGGTCCTCCTGCAGGAGGGCAAGGGCGGCGGCCTCACGGAAGCGCTTGGCACCGCCGGCCAACAGACATTTGGCGTCGCGGCTTCCGGCATCCACAAGTTCACGGGTTGGACGGGCGCCATCTTCCTCGCCAGCGCGCTCGGCCTGCATGTGATGAACCGCATGAAGGGCGAAGAGTCGGTCGTCGGCGGCGGGGCTGAAATCACGGCGCCCGCGGCTCCGGCCGGCGAATCGACTGCTCCCGCGCTCCCGCCCAGCGGGCAGTGACCCAGCCCCGCCCAGCGGGCACCGCGCGGTGATGCACCGCAAGGCGAGCAGTCTTCGCGACGCGCCTCGACCACGGCCTCGCCCACACGCCCGGCGCAACGCGCACGCAGGCTGGGCGAGGCCGCCTTCGTTTACCACACTGGTGGCACGCCACCACGCCCAGCCATGACCACCTCCGCGACAGCCACGATGAGCACCGACGACGTCCTCGACCTCTTCCGCGGCTGCGGGGCCATGCTCGAAGGGCACTTCCTGTTGTCCTCGGGCTTGCACAGCGACCGCTACTTCCAATGCGCGTTGCTGCTCGAGCATCCGCAGAAGGCCGAGGTCCTCGCGAAGGAGCTGGCGCGGCGCATCCGCGCCGTCGATCCGGTGCCGTACGACATCGTCATCGGGCCCGCGATGGGCGCCGTGACCTGGGCCTACGAAGTGGGTCGCGCCTTGGGTTGCCGCGCGCAGTTCACCGAGCGCGTGGGCGAGGACATGGCGCTGCGGCGCGGCTTCGTGGTCAAGCCGACCGACAAGATCCTCGTGGTCGAGGATGTGCTCACGACCGGCGGCAGCGCGCGCGAGGTGATGGAACTGCTGCAAGGTCTCGGCGCCAAGACGCATGCGGCCGCGTGCCTCGTCAATCGTTCGGGCGGCAACCCCTTCGCCAAGGATGGGCTCGCGACCTTCGCGCTGGCGGAGGTGACGGTGCGGACGTGGAAGCCCGAGGAATGCCCCTTGTGCAAGTCGGGCTCCACGGCCATCAAGCCCGGCAGCCGCGCCAAGCCGGCGGGATCCTGAGGCGCGCGCAGTGCTGCGCTCCATGACGGGCTTCGGCGCGGCCTCCGTCTCGGCGGAAGGCCTCGTCGTGCGCGTCGAGCTGCGCTCGGTCAACCACCGCCACCTGCAGCTCAAGGCGCGCCTTCCGCTCGACAAGGGACACCTCGAACCCGAGGTCGAGGCGTTGCTGCGCCGGCATGTCGAACGCGGCTCGCTCTCCGTCTCGGTCGAGCTCGAGCGAGGCGGCGGTGCGCGGCGCGCGCGCATCGACCTCGAGGTCGCGCGCGCTTGGCGCGACGAATCGGCGCGGGTGGCGCGCGAACTCGGCATCGAGGGCGAGCTGAGGCTCGCCGAGTTGCTCGAGATGCCCGGCGTGCAGGTGCCGGCCGAGGCCGACGAGGCGGGGCGCGAGGCGGAGGATCGGCTGGTGCTGGACACGCTCGCGCGCGCGGCCGAGGCGTTGGTGGCGATGCGCGCCGAGGAGGGTGTCGCGCTGCGCGCGGACCTCGAGTCGCACGCGCGCGGGATGGCCGAGCTGCGCGCGAAGATCGCCGCGCGCATGCCGGAGGCCGTGGGCGCGCTGCAGCGCTCGCTCGCCGAGCGCGTGGCCCAGCTCCTGGCGGGCGAGGTGGTGCCCAAGGGCTCGCGCGCCCCGGTGCCCGACGCCGACTTGGCGCGCGAGATCGCGGTGATCGCCGACAAGATGGACGTGTCCGAGGAACTCTCGCGCCTCGGCAGCCACCTGGCGCAATTGTCAAATCTGCTTGACGCCAAGGAGTCGGTCGGACGCACGCTCGACTTCCTGGTGCAGGAGTTCCTGCGCGAGGCCAACACGATCGGCAGCAAGTGCTCCGACGCGGCCGTGGCGCACATGGTCGTGGACCTGAAGACGCTCATCGAGCGCCTGCGCGAGCAGGTGCAGAACGTGGAATGACCCTCGGCAGGATGCTCGTCGTCTCGGGGCCGTCCGGATCGGGCAAGAGCACGATCTGCAAGCGCCTGTTGCTCGACCCGCGCGTGGTCTTCAGCGTCTCGGCCACGACGCGCAAGCCGCGGCCCGGCGAGGTGGACGGCCGCGACTACCACTTCCTCTCGGCCGACGAGTTCCGCGCGCGCATCGCCAAGGGCGCCTTCATCGAGCATGCCGAGGTGTTCGGCAACTTGTACGGCACTCTGCGCGAGCCGATGGAGGCCGCCAAGGCGCGCGGGCAGGTCTACCTCTTGGAGATCGATGTGCAGGGCGCCAACCAACTACGCGCGCTGGGCGAGGAGGGCGTGTACATCTTCATCGCGCCGCCCGACTTCGAGGAGTTGAAGCGGCGCCTGTCGGGTCGCGGGACGGAGAGTCCGGAGGTCTTGCAGCGGCGACTGCACAAGGCCGAGGACGAGTTGCGCGAGCGTCACCGCTACGACCATGTCGTCGTCAACGACGACCTCGAGCGCGCGGTGGGCGAGGTACGGCGGTTGGCTGGCTTGGACCCGGCCTGAGCGCTACGAGGGTGGCGCTCGTGGATCGCGTGCGTGATGCGTGGAAAGCGCATTTTGCAGGAGTCTGCTAATTGGAGACTTAGGGCGCGCCCTTGGATCGGGCGGAGCGCGATTCCGATCGTGGAGCAGAGATGCTTCGCGCCCGCGCCCACGACGACCTCAGCCTGAGTAGCGCGCTGGTCGTGGCTGGGCATGGGTCGCCTGAGCGAGGTCGCGAGTGCTCGTGGGATCGCTCGCGGCAGGGCCGGGCGGCGCGTCGCGCAGGATCGCACGGCGAGCCGCGCGGGTTGGCCGCCGAATCGCGCCGTGCGAGGCACCTCGCGTGCCCCGCGGCGGGCGCTTGCGCTTCGACGACGTCAAGGACGGCGGATGCGTCGTCAACGCACGATGCCGCCCTCGCATGGGGACGAGCGCGCGACACAAGCAGCTCCGTCGTTGCATGCGACGCGGCGGAGTTGGATCATCGCGCCGGGCGCTTCTCCGCGCGCGACGGCGCGACGGCGCCTTGCGGCGCGGACTGGCGACTGCGCGCGATCGCGCCGCGGAGCACCGCGGCTGCGCGCGACGATGCGCGTGGCGAATCGGCTGGATCGTCGTCGCGCAGCGCAGCGGGATCGGGGTCGGGCTTTGGAGCCGGATCATGGTCGCGCGGCGCACAACCGGAAGGGACTGCAAGGCACTAGCGAGCAATGGGGCGGACGAAGAGCGCCAAATCGAAGGCTGGCAAGGAGGCGACCAGCGAGTCGCCGCTGGAGGCGGTCCGCAAGTCGTCGCGTGGGGGCACGCTGCGGAGCTTCTTGTTCGGAGGCGACCTCGAGGACGATGCGCGCGCGCGGTTGCGCGAGATCGCCGGCATCCTGTCGCTGGGCCTGGCGCTGTTCCTGTTCGTGTCGCTCGTCAGCTACCGCCAACCGCACGACGATCCTCAGAGCGCGGGTTGGAACTGGTGCGGGCAGGTCGGCTGGTACGTGGCGCACATCGTCAAGGCGACGATCGGCAACGCGGGCTTCCTGCTGACCTTCTTGTTCGGCGCCTGGGGCGTCGTGATGGTCGCCGGCCGCGAGATGTCCTTCGCGGGCCTGCGCGTGCTGGGTTCGGTGTGCTTCGTGCTGTCGCTGTCGTTCCTGTTGCAGCACGTCATGGGCCCGACCGAGGCGCAGGTGCGCGCCTACGGCAGTCCGCACCAGCCGTGGGGGCCGGGTGGATGGTTGGCGTTGCAGACCACGCCGCTCCTCGAGGAGAAGTTCGGCGCCTTCGGCCTGACGCTGGTGCTCGGCCTAGTGCTGCTCGTCAGCGCGTTGCTCGCGACGGAGATGGGCTTCAGCGGAGCGTTGAAGTCGTTCGGCGATTGGGCCGAGAGGCGGCGCGAAGAGCGCGGCGAAGGCCTGATGTCCGCCATCGCCGACCAGGTGCGCGGCACGTTCGCGGGCGTGTGGGGCTTCCTCTGCGGCAAGCCCGCCTCCGCCGCCGCGTCCGCCGCAGATGCTCCGCGCCTCGCCAACGCGCGCGTGCCGGCCAGCGACGCCATGGCCGAGTCGAAGGACCTCTACGCGGACGAAGAGCAGGCCATCACCATCGACGAGGACGAGGACGAGGACGACGACGAGGATGCGCGCCCCGCGCGGCGTCGTGGTCGCAAGGAGGAGCTCGAGCCCGAGGCGATCGACACCGAGTGGGAGGGCGAGGCCGCCACGATCGACGAAGACGAGGAAGAAGAGTACGACGACGAGGGCGAGCCGATCGTCGCGGACGCAGCGGAGGAGGACGACGACGACTCCGACGACGAGGATGCCGACGAGGGCATCGCCGCGGCCGCCGCGGCCGAAGACGAGGAGGAACTGGTGCCGGCCGCTCCGCCGCCGCGCAAGCCGCTGGTGGCCGCGCGCAAGGAGACGCCGCGTTGGGATCCGCCCGCTCCGCCGCCGGGCGAGTGGACGTTGCCCGAGCCGTCGATGCTGATTCCGCCCACGCAAGGCGTCGCGGACAGCGGCAACATCGAGCAGCAAGCCCTGCGGCTCGAGGCGTTGCTCAAGAAGTTCGGCGTGGAAGGCCGCGTCGAGAGCACGCAGGTCGGTCCCGCCGTGACCTTGTTCGAGATCAAGATCGACGAGGGCACGCGCCTCAACAAGGTCTCGCAGTTGTCGAACGAGATCGCCGCCGCGCTCAAGGCCACCAGCGTGCGCGTCCAGGCGCCCATCCCCGGCCGCGACACGGTCGGCATCGAGGTGCCCAACCACAAGCGTCGCGTGGTGCGCATCAGCGAACTCGTCACCAAGGACGCCTACGATCCGGCCAAGTACGCGCTGCCCTTGTTCATCGGCCAGGACACCGAGGGCCGCTCGGTCGTGCAGGACCTGGCGCGCATGCCGCACCTCCTGATCGCCGGCACGACCGGCTCGGGCAAGTCCGTGTGCATCAACACGATCCTCGCGAGCTTGCTGATGACGCGCTCGCCGCACGACGTGAAGCTCATCTTGGTCGACCCGAAGATGGTCGAGCTGCAGGTCTTCTCGAAGGTCCCGCACCTCATGTGCCCGGTGGTCAGCGAGGCCCCCAAGGCCACGGCGGTCCTCAACTGGGTCGTCGAGAAGATGGAGGGGCGCTACGAGTTGATGAAGGATGCGGGCGTCAAGAACATCAAGGGCTACAACGCCCTGGGCGAGGTTGGCCTGAAGAAGGCCTTGGGCGACGCCTTCGACGAAGAGCGCACGCCGCGCCACCTGCCCTACATCGTGGTCGTGGTCGACGAGATGGCGGACCTGATGGCCGTCTCGAAGAAGGAGGCCGAGCAGGCGATCACGCGCCTCGCGCAGAAGTCGCGCGCGGCCGGCATCCACGTCATCGTCGCC
>SXXH01000223.1 GCA_005789645.1 Planctomycetia bacterium | reverse complement strand
GTAGACCCAGCCTTGGGCGAGTAGCGGGTGGGCCGAACGGGGAGCGAGGCGTTGGGTGGGCATGGTGGAGGTGGTTGGTCGTGCGAGCGAGCTTCAGGCGAGGAGCCTTTCAGTGTTCCTCGCGTTCGAGTTGGTCGCGGAAGTACCGCTCTCCGCGCTCGGGCTTGAAGCAGGTCAGGATCGTGCCGTCTGACCGGTAGGCAAGGAAGGCGCCATCGGAACGACGAAAGCGGCACAGCACGCCGTCCTTGCGGCGCAACTCGACCACATTCTGCGATAGAGCAGCGTCGCGCAGGCGGCAGGCGACCTCCAGATAGTCGCTCGGCGTGCGGCTGCCGAAGTCGGCGCCGTGGCGCGCATGGTGGTCGACGAGCTTGGGACCGTCGCGGAAGTCGCAGGCGGTCTCGCTCGCCAGCGCGACGTTTTCCGCTTGGTGTGTACCGCGTGGGGTAGCTTTGGTCGGTGCGGGAGAAGATGTCCCGGCCCGCGGCACATCCCCAAGGCCGGCGGCCTGATCGGCCAGATCGCCAGGCGCCAGCAGCAAACCCAGCACCACCACCGCGAAGCCCAACAGCCACAGTCGAGCCTTCTGTGGGGCTGCTCGCATCAGGACAGGGTAACGCCGGTTCGAGCGCGGTGTGTCATGCGCTCGTTCCGCAGCGCACGTCCAGCAGCCCGATTCGTCCAGATTCCAGAACAGAGGCGGCTTGGGTGACCGGATTACGGAACCTACACCATGGATCGCAAGCAAGTCGGTAATTCAGTAAGTCCTTATAATGCAAGGCCTAACGCCTGCAAATTTCTCCGTCACCATAGTGCAAGGATCTTGTTGGCATGGATGCTGCACAATCAGTCAAGTCATCCTCCGTCTCCCGGGAGCTGGAGACGAGAAGAAATCGATGGGAACGGACTTCGCGGGAAACAGAACCCGGGAGGCGAAGGATGGCAACCTGCTGCCGCAGGCCCCGAACGTTCCCTCGGGGTTCCCCGCGCCGAGCCGCGGCACGCCACCTTGGCGGCTGCAAGACGGCAAGCCCTGAGTCGCCAGGCAGCGGGTCGCCAAACGCCAGGGCTTCCAGCCCGGAAGTCGCCCGCGCGCCAAGCGCAGGATGGGCCGGCGCCGCGGCCGATGCGGCGCGGCCACAGGCTCCATCTGCCGCGTCGCCGCTCACCACCAGCGCACGCGGCCCTCGATGGCTTGCCAGCGCGTGCGCTCGAAGCGCCAGCGGAAGCCGTCCTCGACCAAGTCGGCCTCCAGCGCGGCGCGCCATTCGAGTTCCTCTGCCTCGGGCCGCACGAGCCAAGCTTGCACCTCGAAACGCGCGCGGGCAGAGGTCGGGGCGTCCGCTTCGAGCAGTTCGACCGACTCGGGCGGCACGCGGTGGATGCGCCGCGCGGCGGAAGGTCCCGCGCGGCGGTCCTCGTCGAAGCTCCACCACAAGGCGCGCGCCAGGTCGGAGCGCGTGGCGCCCGTCGGGACGTCGCGCCAGCTGGGCGCGACGAGTTCGAGGATGGGGTCCGCGCGCCTTTCCGCGTGGGCCTCGCAGGCCTCGGCGAGCTGCAGGCGCAAGCGCGCGAGCGGCGACAGGAACAACGGCAAGACGGCCTCGAAGGCGAACCACGCAAGCAGCGCGCCAGCGAGCAGGACGAGGAGGCGGCGCGCCACGGCGCGGTCAGCCGATGGTGACCACGACCACCTTGGCGTCGTCGACCTTCGACAGCGCTTCGCGCAAGGCGCGGATGGCGTCGAGCACCTGGGCGCCGATGCCCGGCGTCGATTCGCCGTTGAGCTCCTCGAAGTGCGCCTGCAGATCCTCGCGGTCGAAGTTGTCCAGGTCGAGGTCGTCGTAGTGCGCCGCCCGGTGCGACGCCTCGAGCACGAAGCACTGGCAGTCGAGCGCTTCGGCGATGCGGGCCGCGGCCTCGTCGTGGGCCGACGAGCTTAGGTTGGCCTCGACCACCTCGTCCAGGTAGCCGAGCGCGCACGGCACCAGCCACCCGTCCTTGGCGTATTGGGCGGCGGTCTTGGCGTGCTCCTTGCGCCAGGCCGGGAACGAGCCTGCCTCGGCGGCCTCGCAGGCCTCGGCGAGGCGCGCGAGCGGGACCAGCGTGAAGGTCGCGGTGGCGGCCATGGCAGCGCGCGACTCAGGCGTCGACGGCCGGCTGGTAGTCCTTGGCGCCGGGCTGGGTCTGTCCAGTCACCTTGACATACACGTCGAACAGCTTCTGCTCGATCGGGAAGCCGTAGCGGCCGTTCTTCAGGCGCCAACCCGCGATGCGCGACAGCGTGTCGCGCATCCACTCGGGGCCTTCCTGCACGTGCTTGTCGTAGATGGCGGCGGTGTTGTTGTACAGGCGCCAGTGCTCGCGCACGTCCTCGGGCAGGGGGGTGTTGTGCGAGTTGTACTTGTACTCGAAGCACTTGCCCCACTCGTGGAAGTCCTTGGGCGGCTCGTAGCCGAGCTTCAAGGCGCTCTCGAAGTCCTCCGTGCCGGGGATGGGGCGGAACGGGTACACCTCGCTGCCGGCGATGGGGTAGGCGTGCTTGACCATGGCCGCTTGGCGCAGCGTGGCGAGCATCGATTCGCGCGTCTCGCCCGGGTAGCCGATGATCCAGAACGTGCCCGGCACGATGTTGCGCTTGGCGAGCTTGCCGATGGCGAGAGGGATGTTCTCGATCGCGATGTGCTTCTTGATGCGCTCCTGCATCTCCTTGGTGCCGGTCTCGGCGCCCAGCCAGAGCAGGTGGCACTTGGAGGACTCGAGCAGATCGAGCGTCTCCTCCTTGTAGCGCATGATCGTCTCGATCTCGATCGTGCCGTTCCAGTGGATCGGCACCTTCAAGTCCACGAGTCCTTCGCAGAACTCCTTGGTGCGCTTCTCGTGCACGCCGAAGTTGGCGTCCTGGAAGCGCAGCACGTCGAACTTGAAGCGCTGCTGCAGCTCGGCGATCTCCTCCGCCAGTTGCCGGCCCGGGATGGCCTTCCAGCGTCGTCCCGTGACGAGCGGCGAGCAGCAGAACGTGCACGGCTCGGGGCAGCCGAAGCTCGAGAAGTAGCTGAAGCCGCGCGGCGGGTTCTCGGGCGTCCAATGCCCGGGCAGCGGGAAGCGGTGGCGCACCTTCATGCGCGTCGGCTTGACCTGCAGTTCCGCGTAGCGTTCGTATTCGAGCAGGTGCCACGGCACCGGCTCGAACTTGTCGAAGCCCACGACCGCGCGGTGATCGGTGTACACCATGTGCCCGTCGCGCTTGATGGCGAGTCCGGGCACGGTGGCGAGGTCCGCGCCCGCGTCGAGCGCGCGCACCACCTCGCGGAAGGTCAGCTCGCCCTGGCCGATGCCCACCGCGTCGGCGATGCCGGCGTCGAGGTACATCCGCGGCGTGACGCTCGGGAACCAGCCGCCCCAGATGATCGGGAGGCTCGGGAACTTCTCGCGCACCGCCTTGGCCACGATGTAGCCGTCGTAGACCTGGTAGCCGAGGATGCACGAACTCGCGAAGCACAGCGCGCCGTCGCAGGCCTCGAGCACCTTGGCGATGTAGTCGGGCTCGATCATCGCGTCGACCATGACGACTTCGAAGCCGTCGGCGACCGGACCCGAGGCGATCTGCAAGAGCTCCAACGGCAGCAGGTCGGCGCTGAACATCTCGCCCCGCGTCGGGTCGGCGCGGTGCGGGAGGAACAGGACGATCTTCTTCTTCTTCTGGATCACGGCGTCACGCTGCGGGTGCGTTGGGCGTCACGCCCGAGGTGGTGTCCTTCTTGATCATGTCGCCCTGCGTCTTCTTGCCGGAGACGCGCACGTACATGTGGAACAGCTTCTGTTCGATGGGGAAGGAGTAGTTCTGGTTGCGCAGGCGCCAGCCCGACATGGAGCGCATCAAGCGGCGCACGGCGCCGGCGCCTTCCTTGGCGAGTTCGTCGTAGAAGGTCGACGCCACGCCGTAGCGCTTCCACGAACGCACCACGTCCAGCGGCAGCCCGATGTCGTCGAAGGCGTACTTGTACTCGAGCACGGCGCCCCATTCCTCGAGCGTGCGCGGCGGCTGGTAGCCGTTCTTGACTGCCGCGTCGAAGTCCTCGGTGCCCGGGATCGGACGGAACGGGAAGATGTCCGAGGGCGACTTGGGGAACTTGTACTTGATCTCGGCGGCCACGCGCAGCGTCGCCTGCATCGACTCGACGGGCTCGTTGGGGTACCCGATGATCCACGAGACGCCGGTCTGGATGCCGCGCTGGTTGAGGCGGCGCAACGAGCTCTCGAGGTCGTTCTCGATGTCGATCTTCTTCTTGATGCGCTCCTGCTGCTCCTTGGAGCCCGCTTCGGCGCCCAGCGCCGCCATGTGGAAGCGCGACTCCTTGAGGAGGTCGAGCGACGGATCCTTGTAGCGCGCGATGGTCTCGATCTCGTAGGTGCCGTTCCACCAGAACGGCGAACCCGCCGCGACCAGCGCCGAGCAGAACTCGTTGCTGCGCTTCTCGTGCACGCCGAAGTTGGCGTCCTGGAAGCGCAGGATGTTGAACTTGAAGCGGTCGTGCACCGCCAGCACGCGCTCGGCGAGCGTCGGTCCCGGGATCGCCTTCCAACGCCGACCGGTGACGAGCGGCGAGCAGCAGAAGGTGCACGGTTCGGGGCAGCCGTAGCTCGAGTAGTAGCTGAAGCCGCGCAATGGCGTGCCAGGCTGCATGTCCCACGGATCGGCGTACTTGTGGCGCAGCTTCCAACCCGAGCCCTTGTCGTTCTGCAGCGCGACGTACTTCTCGAAGTCGAGGAGGTGCCAGGGCACGTCGGGGATCTTGTCGAAGCCCACGACCGCGCGATGATCGGTGTAGACCATGCGCCCATCGCGCCACACGGCGAGGCCCGGCACCTTGGCGAGATCCTCGCCGGCGTCGAGCGCGCGCACGACCTCGGCGAAGGTGAGTTCGCCCTGGCCCATGCCCACCGCGTCGGCGATGCCTTCGAGGAAGTAGCGCTCGGGCACGACGCTCGGGAACCAACCGCCCCAGATGATGGGAAGGCTCGGGAACTTCTCGCGCACGGCCTTCGCCACGCGCGCGCCATGGGCGACCTGGAAGCCGAGGATGCACGAGGACGCGAAGCACAAGGCGCCGTCGCACGCCTCCATGACCTTCGCCATGTAGTCGGGTTCGACCATGGCGTCGATCAGCACGCACTCGTAGCCTTCCTGGTCCGGGATGGCCGCGATCTGCAGCAGTTCCAGCGGCGTCAAGTCCGCGCTGACCCGCACGCCCTGCGCCGGATCGGCGCGATGGGGCAGGAACAGCACGATGCGTTTGCGGCGTTGGATCATCCCGGTGCGGTGCTGGCGAGGCGTGCAGGAGTTCCGAAGGCGAGCAGGGGGCAACCCTGACGCGCACGGAAGGTCATGCAAGTATCGTCGCGGTCGGCGGTTTTGCGCTAGGGGAACTAGGGCACGGCGAGTGTCCCCCTATCGGCAAGTACGGTCCTCGCCCTGACCCTTTCGGGAGTCACAGCACGGTCCGTTGCCACGAGGACGATACCCGCTGCGCGCGAATGCTGGGTAAATACCGACCAGCCTTTGCCGTCCCCAATTGCTGGCTCGGCGCTCCATGCGCTGTCCGCATCTGGCGCAAGATGTTGTGAGTCAATGGCTTGCGGTGATTGTTGTTCAGCCGCCTGGGCGCAACGGCAGCCCACCCGGCCCCGTAGGCCCAGTTGGTTGGGCGGGATCGTCCTTCTTGGGATTGTGTCGGTAGCGTGTCGAGACGTACTGGCGCCAGGCCTCGTCGAACTGGTTGTAGTTCATCCCGAGGCACTCGAGAAACTGCTTGCGATGCCAATCCGGGAGGTTGGCGCCCGTGGGCAGGCCACGTTCGTCGAGGTTCGACTTCAAGCCTTGGATGAACTTGGCGAGCGCCTCGGGCTTCTCGGTGGCGAGGTACTCGACCATCGACCATGTCGCGAAGTGCGCCGGCAGCTTGAGCTCGCCGTAGTTCTTCAAGGACACGAGCTCCGCCATGCGCGGCGCTTGGTTGGCGGCCACCAGCTTGTAGACCTCGGCCTTCCAGTTGGTCTTCGAGGTCGTCTCGAAGGTCGAGCCTTCGTCGGCGTCGAAGCTGTTGTGCAGCGGATCGATCTCGCGCTCCATGTGATGCGCGAGGCCAGAGTGGATCCAGATGGGCGTGTCGTAGTTGTACGACTTCAAGCCGTCGAACAAGTTGTGCGCCATCTGCGCGCCGAGGTGCGCGTGCAGCGCCGAGTCCTCGCGCAGCTTCGCCTGGCGGATGTGCAGGATGGCGGCGATGGCGCCGCGGTCGGTGTAGTGCCAGCGCTGCGTGCGCGTGACCTGCAGGCCGGCGTGCTCGACGAGGAAGTCCTTCTGCGCGACTTCGTTGGGCAGCACGAGGATCTCGTACTTCTCCTTCATGCCCATGAACGGGCCTTCGCCCATGTAGCCGCCGGCGCTGCCGGAACGACCCGGTGCGAACACCATGCCTTTGGTGCCCGCGAGCTCGCCGAAGCGCAAGTACAGATCCTCGAGGCGCTGCGCGTACAGGTGCAGCCGCTGCCACTCGTCGAGCGCCGCCTCCTCGACGGCGACGGCGGGCAGCGCCACCTTGAGGCGCGCGAGCTCCTCCATGACCTTCTTCTTCTCCTCGCGGCGCACCTTCATCGGACCGGCGGCGAAGCCCACGCGGTAGTTCGCGCTTTCGATCCAGTAGATGTCCGCCGTCGACAGGAGCTCGTCGACCTTGGCGCTGTCCGAACCCTTCTTGCCGAAGGGGAACGGCCCATGCGAGACGATGCCGGCCGCCGCCAGCAGCTGCGGATCGTTCTTGCACCAGGTGCAATTGGCGGGATCGGTGCGCTTCTTCTTCTGCGCTTCCGCCCCCGGCGTCAGGAGCGAGAGCACGGCCAGCACGGCGACGAAGGACGGCAGTGTCCAGGCGCGAGGCATCAGATGCGTCCCTTCCACTTCCTCGCCGTCTCGATCGCCTCGAAGGCCGAGATGTCCTCGAGCGGCCCTTCGCCATCGACCATCCCGCGCAGCGCGTTGATCGCCGCCACGCGGATCGAGTTGTCCTCGTTGTCGAGCAGGCCCTTGATGGCGCCGGCGTCCTCCTTGACGCCACAGCCCGCCAGCAAGCGCAGCGCGGCGACGGTCGCCTTGCGGTCGTCCGGCTTGACGCGCGCCAAGGCCCAAGTGCTGGCTTCCTTGGCGCGCGCGCCCTCCAAGGCCGCGCGCAGTTCGCGCTTCTTCTTGTCCCACTTGGCGCCGGCCGCCTCCAGCAAGGCCTCGAAGCCCGCGGTCGAACCGGCCGAGGCGCAGCACAAGGCGGCCGCGTAGCGTTCGTTGGCGTCGGCCTTCTCGCCGAGCTTTTGGACCTTGGCCCAGGCCTTCTCGGCGGGAGCCTTCAACTCCGGGTCCGGGAAGGCGGCCGCGCGCCACAAGGCGAAGGCGCGCACGGGTTGGTTCTTGTCCTCGAAGCGCGCGGCGAGCAGGCGCGTCATCGAAGCGTCGGTGGAGCTCGTCGCGACATCGAGCAGGCGATCGCGCGCTCCGTCGGCCCTCTCCTTGCCGTAGCGGTCGAGCAGGAACGGCACCGCCGAGGCGCCCGCGGCCGCCAGCGACTCGCGCGCGGTGCGTTCCATCTCCTCGGTCGAGGCCTTGCACAGCTTCTCGATCTCCACTAGCAGCACCTCCTTGTCGGCGGGCTTGGGCCAAGCCGTCAACTTGGTCGCGGCGGTCGCTTCCGACGCGGGCTTCGCGGGCGCTGCGCCGTCTTGCGCGGCGGAGGGCGTCGCGTTGGAGCAGGATGCCGCCAAGTTGCTCGTCTCGAAGTTCGTCGCCGCCAAGTTCGTCGCCGCGAGGCAACCGAGCACGCAAGCGCAGGCGAGTGGGTGTACGAGTCGCTTCATCGGGCGTTCAGCTTCTTCTGCCAGTGGAGGGGCACCACGTCGCGCCAGCTCGGATCGATGAAGCGCAGCGTCGAGCGCGCGAAGCGCTCCTCGATGCCGCGTTGAGCCGAGTCGGGCGGTAGCCACCCGCGATGATACACGCGCAATGCGCAGACGAAGTCGCGCGGATTGGTGGCGTCGCCGCGCGAGACGAGGCGCGCGAAGCACCACGTTCCGGGCTGTTCCAGGACGGGCGAGAGGTCGCCCACTTCGGCATCGAGCGCCCAGTTCCACAAGACCGGCGTGAGGACCTGCCAGCCGCCCGCCAGCTCGCGCTCCTCGATCAGCAAGCCCTCGAGTTCGCCCGACTGCGCTCCGGAGAGCACCGCCGCGCGCGCGCGTTCGGTGGCGGCCAGCGCCTGCGCGCGCCCGGCGCGGTCCACGAGGCGCGCGCCAAGCAGGGGGAACAGCGCGTTTGTCAAGGCGAGTTGACGCAGATGCGGCAGGCTCGCCACGGGATCGAGCCGTGCCCACGCACCCGCGGCGGCGTCGATGGTCGCCGCGTCAAGGTACTCGTCGTCGAGCATCAGCACGGTCCCCGGTGGCGCGGGCGGCGCGCTGTCCGTTTCCACCTTGGGAGCGCAGCCGCCGAATACCGAGTGGAGGACCGCCAGCAGCAGGCTCGCCAGCACGCGGCGGTATTCCAGATGGGATGCCGCGACGAGGACCGGCGCTGGGACGAGCGGGAGTGGGACGAGCGGGGATGGAGCGACTTGGGGAAGCTTGTGCTTTGGCTGCTCGCGGACCATGGTCGTGGGTGAGGCAGCCGATGTACCTCACGCGCGCGCGCAAGTCACGCGCACGCGACGTCTGCACTCCTCGGCGCCTTGCGCAGGTTCAGGGCGTCCCGAGCTGGCTTGGCGCGGTCAGTGCAGGTTCGGCGCGGTCAGTGCAGGTTCGGCGCCGCCGGTGCAGGTTTGGCGCTTTCAAGGCAGGCTCGGTCCGAGCCGTCTCGAGCGCTAGCGGCCTTCAGTTGGGACCGTCGTCCAGATCCTCGCCGGCCTCGTCGCGCTCGGGCGGCGGCACGACGATGTCGAAGGTGGCGAGGAAGCGCATCGTCGACTCGGTGACGAAGCGGTAGGTCTCGAGGATGTTCGCTTCGACCGCGTCCAGCAATCCGTCGTTGCGCGCACCCGAGAAGGTGGCGTGGTCCTCGAGGTACAGCGAACGCGGATCGGCCGCGCACGACTCGATGCGCAAGGCGTGCGTGGCCGAGCTCTCTTCGGTCGGCGGGAAGACGAGGCGCAGCCCGAAGAGGGCGGCGGGGCGGCCGAAGCCGGCTTCGATCTCGTCGTCGAAGCCGAACACGGCGTGCTTCAGGTAGGCGCGCGAGTCGTCGAAGGCTTGCGGATTGACCAAGGTCCGCACGGTGACGGTCTGTTGGGTGTACTCGCCCAGTTCGCGCAAGGCGCAGAACTGGCGCGCCACCGCGCGCACGCGCGCGGCGAAGTCGTCGTGGGTCAGGCTCGACAGTTCCTCGCGGAAGACGATGCGGTCCGGGAGACAGGTCGCGAGGCTCGCGCCACCATTCTCGGGCGGATTGGCGAAGATGGCGCCTTGCGGCGTCAACTGCAGATGCGAGTAGGGGCTGTGGGCGCCTTGGCGCAGGCTTTGGTGCAGGCGCTCGTACGCGTCGGGGTCGTGTGGCAGCGCCGCGTGGTGCAGCTCGCTGATCAGGGACATCGTGCGCGGGGCGTAGAGCATCAAGCGAGCCATGCGGGTACCTCCACGATTCGGGTGCGGCGCAACCGGGGGGCTGTCGCGTCCGTTGGGCAGGATGTAACCCCGAAGGCGCCTCAGGTCGAGGGGTGCTTGGGATCGAACCGGCCTTATCCGGCGATCTTACAAACTTGCTAACAGGAATACCGCTCGGGGCCCGAGCTTGGGACGAAATCTCAGAACCTCCAAGCCTTGGCTGCCGATCTAGATCAGCCCCCCAGAGCCGGGACAGCGCCATAAACAGCCGCTCACGGGTCGGGGGGGAGTCCGTATCCTGTGCGCCCCAAACCGCCTGCGGTGGTGGGCGGGCAGGTGCCGCGACATCTGCCCTCGACGCCCTCCTCCCGAGCATCCACGTTCCCGACGCACCCCCCCGCTGCTGCGTGGCCCACCGGCCGCGGGTGGCGCAGCGGGCCGGACACACACCAAGCGACACCATGCAGACTCGATCCTACTTCGCCGCCCTTGCGCTAGTCCTCGGCGCGGCCACCTCCGCCCCCGTCGCAGCCGCGCAGGGTGTCGGTCCCGCGCCCGTGGCCGGCGATGCCGGCTCGATCTTCGGAGCACCGCTGGTCGTCAACGGCGTGCGCGTGCCCGACATCGAGATCCAACGCTTCCTCATCTACGGCGCAGGTCGCCTGCAGGTGGAGATGCAGCGCGTGGCCTTGATCATCGAGGACGAACTCGCGCGCCGCGCGCAGGGCGCGGCCCTCAAGGAGATCGACGGCCAGAATGCCGCGCGGCTCGACGCCGCCGCCGAAGCCGCGATCGCCGCGCGCGAGAAGGACAAGCCGTACGCCACGGCCGAGGAGCGCGTGGTCGCCTTGCGCGACGAGCGCGAGGCGCAGAAGGCGCTGCTCTACCAGACCGAGGAGGTCGTGGCGGCGTACCGCAAGTTGTACGACCAGCAGCTGTCGCTCGTGCGCGAGCAGGTGGCGCTCCCCGAAGAGGAGTTCACCAACGAGTACCAGAAGACCATCGACGACTTCGTGAAGAGCTATCCGACGCTCAACGCCGAGGCGGAGGTGGCGCGCGCCTTCCGCAACCTCGACTGGTACCGCGAGAACCTGCGCCAGACGCTCTTGTTCGATCGCGTGTTCTTCCCGGACGATCCGGCCAACTGGCCCGAGACGACGGTCGAGGCCGTGCGCGCCGACAGCGGCGATGCGATGATCCAGGACGCCTTCGACAGCTACAAGATGCGCCGCGAGTACGCCGAGAAGACCGGCGAGCCGCTGTCCAAGGAGGACCCGATCTACACGCAGATGATGCGCCAGATCGTGCGCGACGCTTGCTTCGCGACCGTCGGCTACAAGACGGCGTTCGACGGCTTGCCGCCGGACCTGATCCTGACCGGCGACAAGGACGGCGATGGGCTGCCCGAACTGGTCGTCGGCACCACCGACATGTGGGCCAAGGTGGCGCCGACCCTGGCGGAGACCGAGATCCGCGAGGCCAAGGAGTGGTTCGCCACCACCATCGCCACGCGCGACGCGTTGCGCGCCGCCGGCGAGGGCATCTTGCTGACTCGCGACGAGGAGCAGCAGGCCGTCCGCGACTTGAAGAAGACGATGGAGGGGACCTACTTCACCATCGACATCCTCGCCACGCAGGAGTACCTGTTCCCCTCGGCCGAGAGCTTCCAGGAGTACTGGTGCCTGCTCGAGTCGTTCAAGCGCTTCAAGAAGTCCGAGCTGGCGCGCCAGGAGAACGGCGACATCGCCAAGGTGCTGCGCGACCACCTCGACCGCGCCAACAAGGTCATGGGCCTCGGCCAGGTCGATGTCGACGTGCTGCTCGTGAGCGCGTTCGACATCCCCAACTTCAAGTGGAAGGACGACGGCTGGAATTGGGCCGAGCAGCGCGCCAAGCAGCTCAAGCAGCAGCTCGAGGACCAGCAGCGTCGCCACGCAGCCGATCCGGCCGCCGAGAAGGACCCGGCCGTGTATTGGGACGAGCTGATCGCCGAGGCCAGCGAGTACTGGGACCCGCCTTCCCCCGAAGGCCAGGGCAAGCGCGGCTCGGACGTGTCGATGAAGAACAAGGGACGCTTCGGCCTGCGCTACAGGAACGACCTCGTGGGCTTCGTGGGCGAGACGCGCTACCGCGAGTGGGTCACGGGCTTCTCGCTGACCGACTTCGTGTTCTTCGACCAGGCCGAGGGCACGATCGCCGGGCCGTTCAAGGGTCCGCAGGGTTGGTACATCACGCGCGTCAAGCGTCGCACCCCGCCGTCGCGCCCGCTGAACCTCGCCGAGCCCAAGCACATCGAGCTCCTGACCGACGACTGGACGCGCGTGGCCTTCAACGCGTTCGGCGTGCAGTCGACGAAGGGCGCCAAGATCGAAGGGCTCTGAACCCGGGGGACTCCCTGGTCCAGATCCGAGCCGCGAAGGCCGCCTGGCCTCGATGGCTCGCCGCCTGGAATCCTCGCGCGGGCCGCGCACCTCCAAGCGAGGCGCGCGGCCCGCGCCCATTTGCGCGGCGCAGGCTTGGTCCGCGGGCGCGCTTCAGGCCAGAATGCGCGGCTACGATGGGCCTAGGCACTCTTTGGCGCGTGTTGGCGCCGCACATCCGCGCGCAGTGGGGCGCCTTCGTCGTCTTGGTGGCCTTGGGCTGGATCTCCGCCTTGGGCCAACGCTCGGTGGTGCTGCTCGTCTATCCGGCCATCGACATCCTCTTCCCGGGCTACGCGCAAGGCGACGGTGCGTCGAAGGAGGCGTGGTGGAGCGGTGCGGTTGCGACGCTCCATGGCTGGATCGTGGGCGGCGACGAGCCGATGGCGTCCTTGTGGCGCGTGGCGGCCATCGCGACTGGCGTGGGCTTGCTGGCGGCCGTGGCGCAATACGCCTTCCTCGTGCTGTCGCGCTGGTTGGCCTTGCGGCTCGTGGTCGACCTGCGCGAACGCATCGTTGGTCACTTGATGGGGCTGTCGGTCTCGTACCACGGCCAGCGCCACTTCGGCGATTTGCTGTCGCGATTGTCTTCCGATACGAGCACGACGCTGGCGATCCTCAACAGCGCAGTGCGCGAGCTCGTGCAGCAACCCCTCATGGTCGCGGCCTCGCTCATGGTGGCTGCGGTGGTCGCACCGTGGCCCACGTTGGCGGTGGTCGTCGCCATGCCGATCCTCGCCGTGCCGCTTTGGAAGCAGACACGCCGCATCCGCCGCAGCAGCAAGCGCTCCCTTGGCCAACTCGGCGAGAGCGTCCAATTATTGACCCAGATCTTCTCGGGAGTGCGCACCGTGAAGGCGTACGGGGCCGAGAGGCGCGAGAGAGAGCGCTATCGCCAAGCGAGCGAGGAGTACGCCCGCCAGTCCATGAAGCTGGTGCGTGCGCAGGGTGTGGCCCAGGCCTGGACCCTCTTCGCCAGCCATGCGGGCATCGGCTTCATGATCGTGCTGGTGGGATGGTTGACCTTCGAGGTCGGCCAGTTCTCCGATCCCAAGGGCGTCACGACCTTCTTCTTGTCGATCGCTGCCGTGTACCAAGCGACCAAGGAGTTGGTGAAGGCCTTGAACAGCGCGCAGGAAGCCGCGGGCGCGGCTGATCGCATCGAGGAACTGTTCGCGCAGCAGCCCGACGTGGTCGACCGTCCGGGCGCCGCGTCGATCTCCAGTCTGGGCTCCGGCCTCGCCTTCGAAAGTGTCGGCTTCCGCTACGGCGCCGAGGACGGCTTCGAGCTGCGTGGCATCGACTTGCGCATCCAACCCGGCGAGACGGTCGCCTTCGTGGGAGGCTCCGGGTCCGGCAAGAGCACGCTGATCGACTTGGTGGCGCGCTTCGTCGATCCCACCGCGGGCGCCGTCAAGGTCGATGGCCGCGACTTGCGCGACATCCTGCTCGCCTCGTGGACGGAGCAGTACGCGCTCGTCTCCCAGCAGCCCTTCCTGTTCCACGCGAGCATCGAGGAGAACATCCGCTACGGCAAGCCCGACGCGACGCGCGAGGAGATCGAGCGCGCGGCGCGCCTCGCCGGCATCCACGACTTCGTCTCCGCGCTGCCCGACGGCTACGCGACCAATGTCGCCGACGCGGGTTCGCGCTTGTCGGGTGGCCAGCGCCAACGCATCACCATCGCGCGTGCCTTCCTCAAGGAAGCACCC
>SXXH01000222.1 GCA_005789645.1 Planctomycetia bacterium | reverse complement strand
TGCAGGAATGCCTTGGTGCCCGAGCGAGCGATGGTGCCGAGGCTCGACACCAGATCCTCGCGGTTCATGCCGATGCCGTCGTCCCTCACGGTCAAGGTGCGCGCCGCCGCGTCGGGGACCAGTTCGATGCCTCCACCCTCGGCCTCGCCCCAACCCAGCTCCGGCCTCGTCAACGCCTCGTGGCGGCGCTTGTCGATCGCGTCGGAGGCGTTGGAGATCAGCTCGCGCAAGAAGACCTCGCGCGTCTTGTAGAGCGAGTGGACGACGAGGGACAGCAGGTCCTTGACCTCGGCTTGGAAGCCGAGCGTCTCGGGTGCGCCGGCGGATGCGGTCTCGGTGGTCTGGCTCATGCGTGGGGCCCGCCCTCCCTCGCCTGAAGGGCGGGGTGGTGGAAAGACGTTCCGGGCGGGCCGAAAGTATGGAACAGGAGACGGTTCGGCTCCATCCCCGATGCGGCTCTGGTCGCGTGCCGGGCACGAGAGCCGTTCGCACCCGGCCAAGCCGGCGCGAGCGGGCCGAGTAGACTCCACTTGGCTCGCCACCGGGCCTTGGCCTCGCCTCAACATGCACTTGCGCCTCCTGCCCCTGTTCGCCGTCGCGACCGCAGCCCTCTGGGCGGCGCTGCCGGGACGCGCCTACACCTTCCTCGGAGGCTCGCTCGATCTGGCGCAGCGCGATGTGCGCGTGCACCTCAACTTCACCGACCCCGAGGTGCTCGACGACACGCGCGTCGACCCCAACTTCCCAGGCGCCACCAGCGTGGCATTGTGCGCGTGGAAGGCGGTCGCCGAATGGGGCTCGACGCGCCGCGGCGACGGGCATGGCGATCCCACCCAACTTCCTGGCGGCGCGCCGCTCGTCGGCATCGGCTCCGGCGGAGCCAACTTCGACGCCACATGGCAAGGCCTGGCGCCCAGCGTGGGCGGCCCGAGCGACAATGTCATCTCGCAACTCGACGGAGCCGCCGGCGGAGTGCTGGCGTTCTGCGAGACGCCCATCGCCGATGGTTGGCGCATCCGCGTCTACCGCGACGCGGCCATCTGGCACGACGATGCGCAAGGCGCGCCGCAGCTTCCCGGGCGCAAGGACCTGCAAGGAGTCTTGACGCACGAGTACGGCCACGCGCTCGGCCTGGACCACGATGGCTCGGACGCCAGCTCGACCATGTTCCCCTCGGCCAGCGGCACGGCCAACCACTTCCGTTCCATCGAAAGCGACGATCAGAACGGCGTGCGCGCGCTCTACGGCCTCGCGGCCGCGACCAAGCCGCGCATCTTGGGCTACGAACTGCTCGGCGGTGGAATCGTGCGCGTGCACGCCGCGGCGTTGCCTTCACTCGGCATCGAGGCCTGGTTCACGCGTCGCGACGGCAGCGTGGATGGCGAACCCGTCAAGGTGCTGGGCCTCGCCTCGGATCCGCAGGGCGGGCATGTGGACATCGTGCTGCCCGCGCTCGCCGGTCCGGGCGACTTGCTGCTCAAGGCGCCTGGCGGCGGCGGCGACGCGCTGTCGAACGCCTTCCCCTTCGATCCAACGCAGGCGCCGCTGCCGGAACCGCTCATCTATGGCGTCGGCAAGCCCAATTCGCTCGGTCTGGTGCCGCGTCTCGTCGTGCACGGGCGTCCACGCGTCTCGACCGGCGACTTCGCGTTGGAACTCGTGGACGCGGTGCCCGGCGCGCGCGGCATCCTGTTCTTCGGCACCACGGCGGCAGCCACGCCGAGCCTCGGCGGCACGCTCTGGACCGCGCGCCCGCTGCGACGCGAAGCGAGTTTCCGCGTCGACTTCGGCGGTGCGGCCTACCTGGCCTTGCCGACGACGACCACCATGATCGGCACCACTCGGCGCTACCAAGCGTGGTACGCGGACGGAGCAGCGAGCTTCGGCGTCGGCTTGTCCGACGCCGTGCTGGTGGTGCACGGGCCCTGAGCGCCGCGCGGTGCCGCTACTTCTGCGCGGGCGGCGGGACCGCGCGACGCGCCTTCGGCGTGGTGATGCTCCACTTGAGCTTGAGCGCGCCATCCAACTCGATCGACTGGCTCAAGTCCGGCTTGCCGAGCAGTTCTGCTCGCACGGCCGCGCCGAGCTTCTGGCGCCCTTCGAGCGCGAGCGACTTGACGTGGCCCGCGTCGATCGAGTGTCGCAACTCGCCCTTGCCGACCAAGGCGAACGAGCCGCGCGCCTCGACGACCTCGCGACCATCGAGGCGATCGCCCACGGACAACTGGTCGTTGGCGTAGCGGGTCTGGTCGCATTCGGCCTTGGCGTCGACCTCGATCTCGACGACCGCCTCGCGCGCGCCATCGACCTCTTCGATGCGCACGAAGCGCGCGCGCGCGCCACCCTCCCAGGTGGCGGCGAGCAGCAGTTCGTGCAACGGCCCCCCCAGCCCCGCGCCCAGCTGGCGCAAGTACAGGTCTTCTTCGCCCTTCTGGAAGCGGATCGGCATGGCGCCGCCGGGACACAAGGCCAACGCCAAGGCGCGCGGCGCGACCTCCCACTGCTCGCCGGGACGAACCTCGCGTCCGGGCAGGAAGCCGCGCAAGTCGCAATCCTCCTCGAGGCGCGCGAGGAACTCCTCGGGCGACTCGCGTTCGTCGTAGTGGCGTCCGAACGAACCATCCGCGCCACGCACATGCAGGACGCTGGCGCCGGTCAAGGGCGAATTGGCCTCGAACTGCGTGCGGCGCTCCTCGGCGCCCGGCGCCTTGGCGGCAAGCGTGGCCGCGAAGAGCCAGTCGTCGTGGCGACGCTGCAGGCTCAGCGGCCCGGCGGCATCCAGTTCGCGCAGATCGTCGCGCAACAGCACCTGCAGGTTGCTCTTGACCGACATGGAGTGCTGGCCGAGCTGTTCGACTCCGCCAAGGACGATGGCGAGGCGCGCGAGGCCGAGTTCCTGCGCGAGCTCGATGCGCTTGACGAGCTTGGCCCCGGCGGCTGGCCGCCACGCGAGCGACACTGCGGTCGCCTCGGGAGCCTGCCGCGCGCCGAAGTGCCGCGGTTGGCCCGCGAGCGGCGCCGCGAGGCAAGTCGCCAAGGCGAGATGGAAGGCGCAGCGCATGGTCATTGCTTGCGGCCCTTCTGGTACACGCCCGATAGTTCCGCGTTGAGGGATCCGTCCTCGTTCCACACGCGCCAAGGTCCCTCGCGCTTGCCTGCGACGAAGGAACCTTCGGACTTCTTCTGCCCGTTGGGCCACCAGTAGGTCCACATGCCGGTCTCCTGTCCGTCCTCGAAGCGTCCCGCGTAGTCGCGCTGGCCGTTGTCGTGCCAGCCCGTCCAATCGCCGATCATGCGACCGAGCCGGTACTCGCCCTTGGCTTGCTCGCGACCATTCTTGTGCCACCGCGTCCACTGGCCGTCCTCGCGACCGCGATCGAAGCGTCCTTCGAACAACTTGGCGCCGTCGGGATGGAAGCGCGTCCACACGCCGTGTTCGGTGTCGCGGTCCATCGGCCCCTTGGCCAGCACGCGCCCGGCCTCGTAGTTGGTCCACTCGCCGCACTTGGTCTCGAAGCAATAGTCGCCCGTGCTGGTCATGACGCCATCGGGCGAGAAGAACTCGAAGCGTCCTTGGCGCAAGCCGCGTTCGAACGAGCCACGCCCCTTCAGGCTGCCGTCGGGGTGATGGAAGGTCCAAGGCCCGTGTCGCAGCCCGTCCTTCCACTCGCCTTCCTCCAGCTTGTTGCCCGACTCGGACCAGTAGGTCCAATGACCGACGCGCTGGTAGTCGCGGAAGGAACCTTCGTAGGCGAGCTTGCCGTTCTTGTGCCAGCCGCGCCACAAGCCGCTGCGACGACCGTCGACGAGCAAGCCTTCGCGCGCCCTGAGGCCGTTGTCGTGCAGGAACACGACCGCGCCGGGGATCGGCGCGCGCTCCTCGACGAGGGTAGCGGCCTGCGCGGGCGTCGAGTTGGCGGACGCAGGCTTTTCCTGCAACGCCGAGGAGCTTTGAAGGAGCGCTAGCAGCAGTGCGGCTGTGTGCATCGTCGTGGGGAGGCTGGCAGGAGCGGACTCGCGTCCGCGGGACCGAGAGTCTACGGACGGAACATGCTGGGCGTGGGCGCCTCTTCGGAAGGAGGGGCTCCGATCTGGAGCTTCAGCTCGCGCCAGGCCCCCTCGACCAGGCGCCAAGCCCGCAGTCGAGGTCGCCCTGCGGGCGCCACGACCAGGATGGGAAGTTCCTTCCAACGAGTGTCGACGTCGCGCAAGCCCGGCAGCGCGGCTCCACCGACATGGCTGTGCCAAGCGGCCAAGGCGACCTCTCCCTCGCGGACGGCCGAGTCCAACGCCGCGCACCACTGGCCGGGATGGGCCTCGAAGCGACCGATCTCCGCGGCGAGGTTCTCCACCTCCACGACCCGCGTCGCGCATGCAGCGCGTCCCAGCAGCAGACCACAGGCTTCGCGCGGCTCGTGGGCGCGCGCGCACTCGACCAAGCTCCGCGCGAGTTCGAGTTCGATGTGGAGTTCGAACTCCGACCTGGGCCTCTCGCCCGTCACGCGCCACCCTCGAGCCGCAAGCGCTGCACCAGCGCGTCGTCGTCGTACATCCCGGTGCGCTCCCGGTGGGGCGAGCCGTCGGAGTGCCACTCCTTCCAAGGTCCTTGGCGCAAGCCATCGCGGCGTTCGCCCGCGGCTCGCCTCTGACCGTTCTCCCACCAGTGCTCCCACCAGCCCTCCATCACCCCGTCGACGAAGCTCCCGCTGGAGGCGATGCGTCCGTCCTCGTGCCAGCTCGTCCACAAGCCTTCGCGTCGGCCAGCGCTCCACAGGCCTTGCGTTGCGCGTGCGCCGTTGTGATGCCAGGTCGTCCACGGGCCTTCGCGCTCTCCGCGCGCCCACTCGCCACGCGTGGCAGGTCCACCATCCGCATGCCAAGTCGACCACAACCCGTGGCGCTGGTCGTCGAGATGGGCGCCACGGGCGTAGCGCGCGCCGGATGGATGCCACGACTCCCACGCGCCATCCTTGCGGCCCGCGAGGACCGAGACGCTCGCCGATTGCGCGCCGCTCGCATGCCACAAGCACCACGCGCCCTCGGGACGACCGGCACGATAGGCGCCTTGCGCGCGCAATGCGCCGCGTCGCCACCACCAGCGCCATTCGCCCTCGCGCAAGCCGGCGACGACGAGACCTTCGCCGCGCAAGCTGTCGTCGAAGGCGTGGTAGCGAGCTTCGCGGCCATGCAGGACGCCACGCTGGTGCTCGAGCACGGCGCGACGGCGGCCATGCTCGTTGAAGTAGGTCCACGCCCCCTCCTTCGAGTCGCCGTCGAGCAAGCCCTGCGCGCGCTTCCTGCCGGCGGCGTCCTTGAGCACGACGAACATCGCTTGCCTCGCTGCCCCGCGGCGCCTAGGGCCCGACGCGGCGATCCTCGCTGTACTCGCCGCTCCAAGCGACGTCGATCGAACCGTCTGGATTGGTGTAGGTGAAGCGGCCGGAGCGCTTGCCGTCCTTGTGCGCGCCGACGATCCAGATCGAACCATCGGCGTGGAACCACTCGGCGGGCCCTTGGCGCACGCCTTGCTCGAAGGCGATGCGGCTCTTGCGAGCGCCGCCGGCGTGCCACTCCAGCACGAGGCCATGCACCTTGCCGTCGACGAGCGGTTGCTCGGACAAGAGCGAACCATCCTTCGCGAGCACGCGCCGCATGCCCGCGGGCACATCCATGTCGTAGGCCTCCTCGACCACGGAGCCGTCGGGTTCGACGCGCAGGAACTCGCCGTGGCGTCGGCCCTGCGACCAGCTGCCGACCTCCTCGATCGAACCGTCGGGCGCCCACTCGCGCCAAGGGCCGTCGCGCCGACCTGCGAACATCGAACCGTCCTTGGCGAGCCCGCCGTCCCGGTGCCACACGCGGTAAGGACCGTGCAGCACGCCTTCCCTCCACATGGTGGTCGACTTGCGCGCGCCTTCCACGTGCCACTCGCGCGACAAGCCGTCCTGCACGCCGTCGCGCCATTCCTGTTCGGCACGCGGCGCTCCCGTCTCGTACCAAGTCGACCATCGGCCGACCTTCAAGTCTCCACGCATCTCGCCGCGCTGCCACGCTTGTCCGCTCTTGTGCCAGGACTCGCTCGGGCCCTCGAGCGCGCCCAAGCGCCAAGTGCGTCGCACGGCCAGCACGCCATTGTCGTGCCAACGCAGGTCGGGACCATGATCGACGCGGCGGCCGTCGTCGGCGAGCGCGCTGTAGCCGATGCGCTCGGGACTGCCATCCACGTAATCCACGCGCTCGAGCCGCACCGCGCGACCTTCGTGCTCGGCCAAGGGGCTGGTGGGCTGGATGTCGGGGAACACGCCGCCCCGCGCCGGCAGTTCCACGTCCGGCACCGCGAGCGCGACTGGACGCGCGACATCCGGCAGTGTCGGCCAAGCGCGCGCCAGCGCCACCGGTGACGATGCGACAACCGCCCCGCCACCCGCCAAGTCGTAGGCGCTGGCGCTGGAGTAGGCTCCATTCGCCGTGGAGGACGCCACGCTGGAAACGCTCGACTCGTCGACGACCTCCGGCTCGCGCGCTCCAGGTCCGCAAGCCCAGGCGAACGCGGCGAGGCTCGCGTGCAAGCACGCGCTGCCCCATCGGAATCCACGCTGGCTCGGCATCGTGGGACGATCCTCGTCCATGCCACCCCCACTGCGCAAGCGGCGCGGGCGACGAACCTCAAGCACCCGCCAGGTCGCCTGCCAGCGCGGCCTGCGTAGCCTGAGCAAGGAGCGTCTCGCCGCGCAACTCGGGATGGTCGCAACCAACCGCCACGGGCACGGCGCCTCCCACGGGGAACTTCAGGTACTGGACGGTCGAGAGCTTGCCCTCGGTGCGCTGGCGCTCGTCGATCGCGGCGCGCACGAGCCGGCCATCGGCGAGGCGCGCGTACAAGCGCTCCGGCAGGTCGATCCAACGCACGAGCTTCTCCGCGCGTTCGAGCGGATCATCGAGCTCGACCAGCAGCGTGCACCCGATGTCCCCGCCTTGGCCGATCAACTCGTTGTAGGTGTCGAGCTCGTGGCGGATGTCGGACTCCTTGACGATGCGCTCGGCGCGCACCATCTCGTGCACCTGGTAGCGGATCGTCTCGTGGTTCTCGAACAGGAAGGTCAAGACGCCCCCCACGTTGGCGCGGCGCAGGCCCTTGGCGGCCATCGCGTCCGCGCGCAACTCGGTGCGGCGCTCGCCGTAGGTGACGTAGTCGAGGATCTCCTCGCGCAGGACGCGTTTCATGTCAGGTGGGCTTGACGGAACCGTCGAAGGACTCGCCGCGGTAGGCCTTGGCGAGGATGGTCAGGGGGTGCATGGGCTTGGCGCCGGCGTGCTGCTGAAACTGGATGGCCGCGAGCGGGCAATCGGTCGACCAAGCCTGCGCGTCGGCGGCGCGCATGTCGCGGAAGGAGTTCGCGCCCGCGCGCTGGCTGGGCTCGAAGCCCTCGACCTTCATGGCGTAGGTGCCGTCGTGTCCACAACACTCCATCACCGGCGTGATGGGCGCGCCGAAGATGCGCCGGAACAAGTCGCGCGCGCGCAAGCCCGTGCGCTGCACGCGCAGGTGGCACGGTGCGTGGTAGGCGATCGAGGCGGGCTTGCTGGCGACCTCCTTCTGGAAGCGCGGTTCCTCGCGGATCGACCACAAGTGATCGCACGGATCCTTCACCGCGTCGGCGACCTTCCGGGCGCGCGTGCGCAACGCGCCCTCGAACCACTTGGGCCACTTCTCGCGCATAGTCATCGAGCAAGTGGGGTTGATCGCCAGCACCTTGGCGCCAGCGTCGACATAGGGCTCGAGGATGTCGAGATTGTGCTCCGCGCGTCGGCGCGCCTCGTCGAGGTTGCCGCTCTCCCACGCCGGCATGCCGCAGCACGCCAAGCCCTTGGCGCAAGCCGTGGGCACGGAGTTCCGATCGAGCACTTCCAAGGCGTCCCGCCCGATCTGCGGCTCGTTGTTCTGCACGTAGCAGGTTGGGAACAGCACCGCCTCGTCGCCTGCGCCCGCCGCGCGCACGCGACCCGTGGACGCGGCCCAGGCCTCGAAGGTCTCGCTGGCGAAATCAGGCAGCAACTTGTCGCGGTGCACCCCGAGCACCTTTTCCATGAACCAACGATGCGCCGCCACGCGGTTCATGGTGTTCGCCATCCCGAAGCTCATGCGCGCCATGCGGCCGGCGAGGTCCGGATCGCCGAGGACGCGCTCGCGCAGCTTGATGCCGCGCTTCTTCGCTCGCACCGCCTTGTAGCGATGCACCAGCTCGGGGAAGTCGAGGTTGAAGGCGTGCCCGATGCGCGGCGTGTAGGGACATTCGACCTCGCACAGCTTGCACTGGAAGCACTGGTCCATCACGCGGTCGGTCTCCTCGACGGACACCTTGCGCGGGTCGCCAGCGTGCTTCTCGTCGAGCAGCTTGAAGAGGTCCGGGAACGAGTCGCAGTACTTGAAGCACATGCGACAGCTGTTGCACAGCTCGAAGGCGCGCTCGACCTCCGCGCGCAGCCCAGCCTCGTCCCAGTACTTCGCCTCGGACGGGTCGTAGGAAAGGCCGTTCGTCGGTTGCGCGGAGATCGTCATGGACTGGCTCGCCTGGCGGGGTGGATGGTAAGGCGCGCGCCCAGCAGACGAAGACGGCACCTGTGGCGATCGCATGAGCGCGAAGGACCCGCACGCCGCCTCGAGGGCGCGCGGGCGGGCCTTGCTCGATCGTGACGACCGTGGACGCGACGACTGGAATCGCGACGACTGGAATCGCGAGGATTCGAGTCGGCGGAGCCGTGTCAGCTGATCGACTTGAGCAGGGCTTCGAACTTGCCCGCGTGGCTCTTTTCGGCCTTCGCCAGCGTCTCGAACCAATCGGCGATCTCGGCGAAACCCTCCTCGCGGGCGGTCTTCGCCATGCCGGGGTACCTGTCGGTGTACTCGTGGGTCTCGCCTGCGACGGCGGCCTTGAGGTTGTTCTCGGTCGAGCCGATCGGCAGGCCCGTGGCGGGATCGCCGGCCTTGCGCAGGAAGTCGAGGTGACCGTGC
>SXXH01000221.1 GCA_005789645.1 Planctomycetia bacterium | reverse complement strand
TCGGCGAGATCCGCGACCTGGAGACCGCCGAGGTCGCCATCCGCGCGGCGCTCACCGGCCACCTCGTGTTCAGCACGGTGCACACGAACGACGCGCCGAGCACCATCCAGCGCATGGTCGACCAAGGCGTCGAGCCGTACTTGGTGTCCAGCTCGCTGGTGCTCGTGATCGCCCAGCGCCTCGTGCGCACGATCTGCCGGCACTGCCACGCCTTCAACCCGATCACGCCCGAGGAGGAAGCGAAGCTGCGCAAGGTCGGCCTCGATCCGGCCCAGCTCGGCGGCCAGGTGGCGCGCGGACGTGGCTGCGACGAGTGCTTCCAATCCGGCTACGCCGGGCGCACCGCCATCTACGAGTTCATGCCCGTGGACGAGACCTTGCGCACGCAGATCATGAACGGCGCCACCGCCACGCAGATGAAGCGATCCGCGGTCGAACGCGGGATGATCACGCTGCGCGAAGACGGACGCCTGAAGATCCTGGCGGGCCAGACCACGGCCGACGAAGTGCTGCGCGTCACGCAGCTGGACCTCGACTGATCCACGCGCGCAGTCCATGCCCATCTTCGAGTACAAGGCCTACGGTACGGGCGGCGCAGTGCAGACCGGCGTCATCGACGCCGACACGCCGCGGGAGGCGCGCCAGCGGCTCAAGAGGGAGAATCTCCTCGTCAGCGAGATCCACGAGGTGCGCGGGGGACGGCGCACGGCCTCGAAGAAGCCCGGTGGCAAGCCGGGGGCCGCCACCCCTGGCGCCTGGGCGCCGGGCGCGCTCTTGGCGCGCTTGCGCGAGGCCCAAGGCGCCGGCTCGGGCGGCACGCAGGATCTGGACACCTTGACCGCCGTCACGCGCCAAATGGGCACCCTGCTCGCGTCGGGCATCCCGCTGGCCGAGACCCTCAAGGCAATCATCGAACAGGCGGAGAAGCGCGAGGTCGAGACGATGTTCCGCGAGATCCGCGAGAGCATCAACCAAGGTTCGTCCTTCGCTGATTCGCTGGCGGCGCATCCCGGCATGTTCGGCGAGCTGTATGTCAACATGATCCGCGCCGGCGAGGCGACGGGCAACGTCGACGTCGTGCTGCGACGCCTCGCCGACTACCTTCAAGCGCAGCGCGCGCTGCGCCGCAAGGTGGTCTCGGCGCTGACCTACCCGGCGATGATGATCGGCATCGGCTTGATCGTCGTGTCGATCCTGATGACGGTCGTCGTCCCCAAGATCACCGGCATGCTGACCGACCAGGGCCAGACGCTGCCCGCCCCCACGCAGGTCCTGATCTTCATCTCGGACCTGTTCAAGAACTGGTGGTGGGCCGGCTGCCTGCTGATCGCCCTCGTCAGCATGGTCGTCGGCCGCATCTACAAGACGGACAAGGGCCGTTTGTGGATCGACACGAACCTGCTCAAGGTGCCGGTCATCGGCGACCTCTTGCGCAAGCAGGCCGTCTCGCGCTTCACGCGCACGTTGTCGACCTTGTTGCAATCGGGCGTGCCGGCCGTGCAGAGCCTCGAGATCACGCGCAAGGTCGTCGGGAACCGCGTCCTGGCCGACGCCACCGACCACATCCGCACGCGCATCCTCGAGGGCACCGACATCTCCACGCCCCTCAAGCAGACCGGCGCCTTCCCCGCCATCGTGGGCTACATGGTGGCCGTGGGCGAGCAGTCGGGCGAGCTCGAACAGATGCTGGATCGCGTGGCGGTCGCCTACGACGACGAGATCGACGTGGCGACCGAGCGCATGACCAGCGTCATCGAGCCGATCATGATCGTGGTGCTGGCCGCCGTCGTGGGCTACATCGTGGTCTCGATCGTCCTGCCGATCCTCCAGATCGGCCAGTTCAAGTGAAACGACGTTCCCGGCTCGGTCAGAGGGAGGCGGGAGGCCACCCGCGGGAAGCAACAGGCGCCATGCGGCGTCCAAGGACAGCATCCATGAAGATCAACACGCAGATCGCCCGCCGCGCGGGCTTCACCTTGGCGGAGATGATGGTCGTGATCGTCATCATCGGGCTGTTGGCCACCTTGGTCGTGCCCAACGTGATGCAGAAGTTCGGTCAGGGCCAGAAGGCCAAGGCGACCGTGGACATCACCAACGTCGTCAACGCCCTCAACGAGTACGCCATGAACAACAGTGGCCGCTACCCGGACACCCTGGAGGCGCTCGTGACTCCCGACCAGAAGGGCTACACGTACCTCAACCAGAAGTCGGTGCCCAAGGATCCTTGGGGCACCGAGTACGGCTACGAACAGCCGCAGCCCGGCCAGCCCGATCCGCGCGTCTACACGCTGGGCCGCGACCAGTCGCCGGGTGGCGAAGGCGACGACTCCGACATCGACAACTTCACCATCCGCGGCGACTCCTGAACGATCGGCTGGGCGCGACGAATGAGCGCCACGATCTCCGCAGGCAGGAACGGGACCAGCGGCCTGGCGAGCGGCCTTCGCGGGAATCCATCCACATGATGCACGGACGAGCAAGGGCGCGCGGACGCGGGGGCTTCAGCCTCGTCGAACTCGTCGTCGTGCTCGTCATCCTCTCGCTCATGGCGACCATGGTGGCGGTCAACTGGCAGGCGATCCTGCCGAAGACCGAATTGCACTCGGCCGTGCGCGAACTCGCCGCGGGGCTCTCGACCGCGCGCTCCGAAGCCATTTCGCGCAACCAGTCCTACCACGTGCAGTACGACGTGGACGCCTCGCGCTGGAGGTTGGTGACCCCGTTCCGCGCCGGCGGGAGCCTCGCTCTCGTCGAGGACGAGCGCCTGGCGCTGCCCTGGAAGGCGCTGCCGGGATCGGTGCGCATCAAGTCCGTGGCCGTGGACGGAGTCGATCATTCCAAGGGCATCGTGTGGGTGCGCTTCGATCCGATCGGCACGGGCACCTCGCACACCGTGCAACTCGAGCAACCATTGACCGAATCGGTCTTCACCGTCGAGACGCAGGGACTGCTGGGACTCGTCGACTACCGCGAAGGCTCGTGGACTCGGCCTGCTCCGCGCGAGGACGACTTCCGATGAAGCCCTCGCAAGCGAGCCGCGACCGTTCCGGCTTCACGCTGGCGGAGATCGCCGTGACCATCGTCATCGTCGGCATCGGTCTCGTGCTGGTGCTGCAGGGACTGAACCATTCGAAGATGACGGCCGCGCACACGCGCAACATGAAGCTCGCGCGCGAGCTGGGTCTCTTGACGATGGGCCAGGTGGAGGCCGGCATCTACCGCGACGACATCGCCGATGGCTTGCGCGGGGACTACTCGCAGGAAGGCTGGCCGGACTTCTCCTACGAAGTCGCCGTGGGCGACCAGACCTTCGACGCGCAACCCGACGAGGCCTACGAGGGTTCGTCGCGCCGCTTCGACAACTGGGCCGCCGCGCGCGAGGAGGAAGAAGCGAACGCCGACTCGTCCGACGCGGAAGAGGACGAAGAAGCCGTCGAACCCTACGAGAAGGTGCGCATCCGCGTGACCTTCCCCAAGCTCGGCGAAGCGAAGAACGACCTCGTGCTCGAGCGCTGGGTGGCATGGGAACAAGTCCACGGCGCGAGCGAGGGCGAGGCGACCGACGTGGATGGGGCGAGCGCGGACGGAGCCGAGGGACAAGGTGGCGCGGGCGCCGGCGACGACGGAGGTTCGGTCAAGTGAAGTTGTCCATGTCCACCGTCGCGCGGCGCGCGCGCGCCGGCTTCACCCTGGTCGAGGTGCTGCTGACGCTGTTGATCATGAGCATGATCATGCTCAGCCTGACGCAGATCCTGACCGCCGCGCGCACCTCGCGCGACACGATCCACAACATCCAGGAAACCCAACTCGCAGGGCCCGCGATCCTCGACTTGATCGAGCGCGACCTGCGCGGCGCCCTGACCTACGGATCGACCCGGCAGCTGCACTTCCAGTTGAAGGACCGCGTGCTCCTCGGCATGGACGCCGACAGCCTCGACTTCGTCTCGACCACGACCACGCTGACGCCGCGCTTCGACAACGAACGACCGTTGCGAACGGGCGCCAACGAAGTGGGCTACAGGCTGCGCCCGAACGACGAATCGGGCGACCAGTTCCTCGAGATCTGGCGTCGAGAGTCCTTCGGTGTCGACGAAGAGCCCTTCGAAGGCGGGCTGTTCCAGTTCCTGCACGACCGGGTCAAGTCCTTCGACATCCAGGCTGGGGAGGAAGACGGGCCCGACGCCGAGCCGCTCGAGGAGTGGGGCGGGGACAACCAGGGCGACGACCAACGCGCCGGCCTGCCGGCGCGCATCGAAATCGCGCTGACGCTCGAGCTGCAACCGCGCCTCGTCAACGAGCAGTTCCGCTACCTGCCCTCGGATCGACGCACACTGACGTACAAGCGCGTGCTGCGCCTGCCGGAACCGCTGCGTGCCGAAGAGGCGGACATCGCCCTGCCGGTGGTGCCGCGCACGCCCGCCGCCAACGCCGGCGGCCTCAACAACCCCAACACCGTGGGGGGAGCCGCCGGTGGCGGGGCGAGTGCAACCGGCGGTGGCGGTGCCGTTGGTCGGGGCTCGGGTGGTGGGGGCGCGGGTCGCGGTCCAGGTGGTGGTGGCGCGGGCGGCGGCGGCGCAGGCCGAGGACCGGGTGGCGGCGGAGTCGGCCGCGGTCCCGGCGGCGGCTGACGCGCTGCGAAGGACGCAGCACCGAATGCCGATCGAGACTCCGCCCCGCAGTGGAGCTCCAGACGCAAGGCGCGGCAGGCTCCGCGCGACCTGCGTCCGCGGACTCAAAGGGGCTTGCCGATGCGCTCGCGTCCGCCCATGTAGGGCCGCAGGCAAGCCGGCAAGGTGACAGTGCCGTCCGCGTTCTGGTGGTTCTCCAGCAGCGCGATCAACATGCGCACGCTCGCCGCCACGGTGTTGTTCAAGGTGTGGCACACGCGCACGACTCCGTCGGCGTCGCGATAGCGCATGTTCAAGCGCCGCGCCTGGTACTCGTGGAAGCGGCTGGCGGAATGCGTCTCGCCGTAGCCCTTGCGACTCGGCATCCAAGTCTCGATGTCGAACTTCTGGATCTGCGGCGCGCCCAGGTCCCCGCCGCACACGTTGACGATGCGGTACGGCAGGCCGAGCGCCTGCAGGACATCCTCGGCGTTGGAGACGATCACATGGTGGTGCTCGATCGAACGCTGCGCGTCGGCGACGTCGACGATCACCTGTTCGACCTTCTGGAACTGGTGCACGCGGTACAGGCCGCGCGTGTCCTTGCCGTAGGTGCCCGCCTCGCGGCGATAGCAGGACGACAGCGCGACGTAGCGCTTCGGGAGGTCCTTGAGGTCGAGGATCTCGTCCTGGTGCAGCGCGGTCACCGGCACCTCGGCCGTGCCCACGAGGCACAGGTCGTCGCGTTCGTCGCAGCGGTAGGCCTGCTCCTCGCCGCCGGGGAAGTAGCCGGTGCCCACCATGATGTCCTTGCGCACCAGCGTCGGCACCGACAAGGGCGTGAAGCCGCGCGAGACCATCAACTCCAGCGCGTAGCGCATCATGGCGCCCTCGAGCAGGCACAGGTCGCCCTTCAAGAAGTAGTTGCGCGACCCGGCGATGCGCGCGCCGCGTTCGACGTCGATCCAGTCCTGCGCTTCGCCCAACGCGATGTGGTCGCGCGGCTCGAAGTCGAACTGGCGCGGAGTCCCCCACTTCTTGACCTCGATGTTCTCGCTGTCGTCCCGGCCTTCGGGCACCTCGGCGGCGGGGACATTGGGCACGCGCAGCAGGAGCTGGTGGAGCTCGGCCTGCAACTTGGCGAGTTCCTCTTCCTTTTCCTTGAGCTGCGCCTTCTGCGCCTTCTGCTCCTCGGCGAGACGCGGCCTGTCGGCGGGCGCCGCGGCACCGATCGACTTGGATGCGTTCTTCTGCTCGGCGCGCAGCCGATCGGTCTCCGTGATGCCGGCGCGCACGCGCTCGTCGAGCGCGAGGATCGCGTCCAGATCCAGCGCGATGCGCTTCTTGGCCGCGCCGGCCTTGACGAGCTCGGGATTGGCCCGGATGTACTTCATGTCGAGCATCGGTTCACTATCTCCAGGCGGATTCGACCTTGCCGAACAGATCGTGCTTCTTGTCCACCAGCTGGACTTCGACCTGCTCCACGCCCTTGGCCTCCATCTGGAGGTCCAGCGGGAACCACGCCGCCGCCCATCCCAAGGTGTTGATCCCCTCGTTGTCCAGCACGCGCGCCATCTTCTCGGCCTTCGAGGCCTTCTTCGTGCCACTCTTCCGCCACGCGGCTTCGACCTGCGGCACGCATTGCCAGGCGCGCTCGTAGCGCTCGCCTGCGGCACCCGTGGCCACGACGCTGGCGCCTTCGATGGTCAACACGCCCTCGTCGAGGCGCGTGCGGAAGTCGAAGCCGAAGGGCGCGCCCAACTGGACCACGGTGGTCTCGCCCTTCCTCACATCCCAGTTCTGCATGCCCTTCGACGGCGCGATCAGCGCCTTCTGCTGCTGGCGCTTCTTGCCCTTGCGGACCTCGCCGTAATACAGCGTGTAGCGGCCGGTGGGCACCTCGACGCCCTTCGATCCGCCCTCGACCAGATCGTAGAAGCAGTTCTGCAGTTGGCCTTCGCCTTTGAGCACGCACCAAGTCGGCGCGACGCCGCCCTTGTACTCGAGCTTGAGGACGCCCGTGTCGACCGCGACCTGCCGAGCCGACAACTCGCGGCCGTCGCTTTGCATGTCGAAGCGCCACCACTTGCCGCCGATCTGCTGCAGTTCGCTCCACGGCCGCGCGCGCTTGGCGTCGCCGACCACGATGGAGTCCATGTTCGGCTGGTAGTGGTCGCGGCTCATGCCGATGTTGCCGAAGGTCTTGGGCACCGTGCCGTAGACGCCGTCGACGGAATCGTCGATGACGCGGATCTTGACGCCGGCGAGGTCGCCCACCACCGAGGACGCGCCCAGGTAGTAGATCGCCATCTGGTTGTCGTCGGCCTGCAGGTTCATCTCGATGCCCTGGTAGCTGTCCTTCTGCACGCCCGTGACGTACAGGACGCCCCACGGCCGCGCGCTGGACCCCTTGCCGATCTCGAGCTTCAACTGCGCGACATTGCCCGTCAGCGGCACCTTCAGGTCCTTCTCGCCGTCGCCCTTGCCGTCGCCGTCGACGTCGACGCGCACGTCCGAGGAGCCCACGCGAACGACCGTGGGCGGCTCGTCCATGTTCGGGAAGGTGAAGACGCTGCCCTTCTTCTGCAGGCTCATCGACAACCACATCGGGTAGAGGTCGTCGGCTTCGTAGCACGGCCGCAGGAACTGCTCGGGGTTGGCGAGCAACTCGAAGGTGGTCTTGATGGTCGTGGCGGCCGCGCCTTCGACGGGCACGGGTTGAGCTTCGCCTGCGCCGGGATCGGGCGCCTTGTCCGCGCCGCGTTCCTTGAGCTTCTTCACGCGCGCCACGGCCTCGTCGTGGCGCTTGTCCTTGACGCCGCAGGTCTCGCGCAGATCCACGGCCTTCTGCCACCACTTGAGCGCCTGCGCCGTGTCGGCGCGCGTCTCGCGCAACCGCTCGTCCACGCAGTCGGCCAGGATCAGATAGCACTCGGACGCCGTGTAGGAATCGGCCTCCTGGTCGAAGGCCGCGGCCAGCGTGTCGAGCTCGGGAATGATCTTCTGGAACACCGCCGCGTCGCGACGTTCGAGGTTCGAGATGAACTCGTCGCGCATCGCGGCTTGGCGCTTGACGAGGTCGGCGCGGATGCGCCAAGCCGACTCGTCGAGGCCCGCGAAGTACGCCTGCATGCGCTCGGGGTAGTCGCTCTCGTGCGCCGCCTTCCACGCCGCGGACAAGCCCTCCAGCAGCGCCTTGCGCGTCTCGTCCTCGTCCTTGGCTTCATCCTCGGCGAGCTGCGCGATCCAGGCGGCGGCCTGGGTGGCATCGGCCTTCACGAGCTTCTCCAAGTCGCTCTTCTTCCCGACGACCTTCTCGGCCTTGGCGCGCCAGTCGGGGTCGGGCTTGTCGGCGCGCGCGACGGAGGCGCCAAGGAAGAGGGACAGGCACAAGCACAGGAGGTGGCGCTTCATGGAGGGCGAACCGGCGGCGCGCGCGGCGCCTGCGGGGGCAGCAGTCTAGCGCCCGGTGCCGCGGACGCTCAACGCCGCGAGGACATGCGCTCCAGGAAGGCCTTCTCCGAGCGCGTCAAGGAGCCGATGCCCTCCCGGTGGATCTTGTCCAGCAGCCGGTCCATGCGCGCTTCGTCGTCGGCGCCGCGTTCGATCTCGGCCACGGCCCGGCGACGCGCCACGAGGGCCCAAGGGTCGAACCGCCATGCTCCGGTGCGCACGAGGCCGAAGCCCGCGGCGAGGCCACCGAGGTGCACCAGGTGCGCCACGCCGCTGGAGCCCTGCTTGAAGTCGAGCAGCGCCGCGAAGACGGTCAAGCCCAACACGATCAGGACCAAGGTGCGCAAGCGCAACGGCACGATGATCAGCAGCACGCGCGCATCGGGGTGCAGCGTGGCGCACGCGGCCATCACGCCATACGCCGCGCCCGAGGCGCCGATGGCCGAGGGCGAGTCGAAGCCGAACGCCGCCGGCAGCAGGAACACGAGTCCACCAGCGACCTGGCAGGCGAACCAGAACAGCGCGAAGCGCCGCGGATCCATGTCCGCCTGCAGCATCGATCCGAAGAACCACAGGATCAGCAAGTTGCCAAGGAGGTGCAGCGGATCCTGCACGGCGTGCAGCAGGCCGTAGGTGCAGAGCTGCCAGACCTCCGGCACTCCCGTGCGCCAAGCCGCGGGATCGAGCCGCGCCACGCGCGTCGCCTGCGCGTGCCAACTCGCCGGGTCGGCGGGATCGGCGGCGAGGAAGAGCCCGAACTGCACGAGGAAGATCCCGCCCAGGATGAGCGCCAAGATGCGCACCGCACCCTCGAACGGCGGCAACGCCATGGAGACGCCGGAGCCGGGTTGCATGGCCCTCACGTCCAGCCTCCCGTCGCGCGCGAACTTGCCGCGTCGCCACGCGGCGCCGTGCGTCCATGCCACGAACGGGTCATGCGAAGCTGCGCCATCGAGGAGGGGTCATCGGCACGAGAGGCGCGCCGACTGCAATGTGTTCGCCAACAGCATGGCGATGGTCATGGGCCCGATGCCGCCTGGCACTGGCGTGATGGCCGAGGCGCGCGAGGCGACCTCCTCGAAGGCCACATCCCCCACGAGCCGTCCGTCGGCCAGGCGGTTGATGCCCACGTCCAACACGACCGCCCCGGGCTTGATCCAATCCCCGCGCACCAACTCCGGCTTGCCCACGGCGGCGACCAGGATGTCGGCGCGACGACAAGCGGCGGCTAGCTCGCGCGTCCTCGAATGCGCGATGGTCACGGTGGCGTGGCGCTCCAACGCCAACAGGGCGAAGGGCTTGCCGACCAGCATCGAGCGTCCCACCACCACCACCTCCGCGCCCTCCAACGCGATCGCGTGCCGATCGAGGATCTCGATGCAACCGGCGGGCGTGCACGGCCGCAAGCCCGGGCGCCCGAGCACCAGCGCGGCGACATTCGCTGCGTGCAGTCCGTCCACATCCTTCGCCGGATCGATGCGTTCGATCACCGCATGGGCATCGATGTGGCGCGGCAAGGGCAGTTGCACGAGGATGCCGTGCACCGACGCATCGCGATTGAGCGCGTCGAGCAGCGCCAAGAGCTCCGCCAGCGCCGTCGTGGCGGGCAGCCGCTCGGTGCGCACGGAGAAGCCCGACTCCTGAGCCGCCTTGTCCTTGTTCTTCACGTAGACCTGGCTC
>SXXH01000220.1 GCA_005789645.1 Planctomycetia bacterium | reverse complement strand
GGCTTTCCGTCGCTGGCCTCGACTTCGATGGAGCAGGGGCGCAACGCGGTCAACTGCTTGTTCGAGACCGATTCCTGCCGCGTGATGTCGAGCCTGCCGTACGGCATCTACACGATCCCCGAGATCTCGATGGTCGGACGCACCGAGGAGGAGTTGACGGCCGCCAAGACGCCGTACGAGACGGGGATCGCGCGCTACGCGGAACTGGCCAAGGGCATGATGGTCGGCGCCGAAGACGGCTTCCTCAAGCTGCTGTTCGACCCGACGACGCTGCGCGTGCACGGCGTGCACGCCATCGGCGAGCAGGCGGCGGAGATCGTCCACATCGGCCAGGCCGTCATGGCGCTGGGCGGGACGCTCGAGTACTTCCGCGACACGGTGTTCAACTACCCGACCTTCGCCGAGGCCTACAAGGTCGCCGCGCTCGACGGCTTCAACAAGCTCTGAGCAGGCCGCGCGGACGACGATGGACCCCCAAGACGATCGAACCCCTCGTCCCGCGCAGGATGATCCGCCGCCGGTCTGGCTGGACGCCCTGACCTTCGCCGACGGTCGGCGTCTTGTGCCCACGCTGCGGCCGGTGCCGCCGCCGGGCGCGCAGTTCGTCTCCTTGCACGAAGGCACTTTCGTGGCGTTCGAGCCGCGCGACGACGCGCCGCGTGCGCCGTGGGGCGCGCAGCAGATGCCGGACCATGTGCTCGCCGTGCGGCCCTTGCCGACCACACGCGAAGATGGCGCGCGACTCGTGGACCTGGCCTTCCTCGGGCCCGATGGTCCGTGGCCGAGCGGTTGGCGCTTGTCGGACCTGCGCGCGGGCATCCCCGATGCGCTGGGGGAGGTGGAACGGGTCCACGCGTGGACGCGTTCGGCGGCGTTGGATGTGTGGTGCGACGCCGCGCTCGAAGTGGCGCGCCTGCAGGCCGCGCAGCGCGCGCAACTGCCGCCCGAGGCGGCGGGGGAGTCCTCCGGATTGTGGGTGCGCGAGCGCTTCGACATGCAGGTGCACCTCGAGGCCATCCTGGCCGCGTTGGGCGAGGTCGAGCGCGAGCGCGACGAGGCGATCAGCCGCGGCCTCGCGCAGCACGGCGGCATCGATCGTCCCGGAGACCGCGCGCGCGTGCTGGCCTTGAGGGTGCTGGCTTGCGAATCGACCCACATCCACCAAGGCCATCCCTACGCCCACCACGCCTGCGGAGTCGCCGCGCGCCTCGCGGGCGAGTGGGCCGAGGCCGCTGCGCGCTTCCGCTTCGTCGCGCGGCGTGCGCCCACGCTCGAGGCGGGTTGGCTCGAGCTGACCTGGGCGCTCGCCATGCTGCGCGACCTCGAGGGCGCGTTGTCCGCGGCGCAACGGGCGCTGGAGCACGCCGATTCGGCCGCGGCGTGGAGCAACCTCGCCGCCGTGCGCATGGAGCGCGGCGAGAAGGACCAGGCGCGCGCGGCCTTGGACAAGGCGTTGGCGCGCGACGCGCAGGTCGATTGGAAGCTGCGCTCGCTCGACCAGCAGTGGCGACTGCGCTGGGACGCGGGCCAGCCGGACGCTTAGTCAAGAAAATTTGACACGGGCCGGCGCCCGGTTCTCGGCTCCGTCGCGTGTCGCCGTGCCAGGCGCTCCGGCTGGAGGCGCAGGTCGAAGCGGGGAATTGGCACTCTCGCCGTCGAGGCGCAACCCGTCTGGCGGGCCCTGCAAGGCCGATTTCGCCTGGAATCTGGCGGATTCCACGCGAGAGGGGTGCGATGCGGGCGTCGGTCCTCCTCCCGCCCTTACCGCGAGGTGCTTCGTTGACGGACGCCCCCCACCCCTCGTCCAGCCTGGACGAGTTCTCCCTGCCTGACTCCGCCCTGCAAGGCTCTGGCTTGCCTGGCTCCGGCCTGCACGCCTCCGGCTTGCAACCACCCGGCTTGCCAAGCTCCGTGCCCCTCGACCAATCCAGCCATGCGCGTGGTGCGGCATTCGAGCGACTGGCGCCTTCGGCCTGGTTGTCCGTGCTGGGCGACGGTTCGCGGCTCGAGCTCGCGCAGCGTTGCCGCGAACGGTGGCGCGCACGCGCTTATCTAGTCGAGCCGGCCCAGCTGGAGGCGAGGAGTCTCGCGCGCCTGGCCTTCGAGCTGGCCGTGCGCCCCGGCACCGAGCCAGGAGAGTTGTGCAGCGAGGCCATCGATCTCGCCGTCGACGACCTCGTCCGAATGCAGGGCGCGCGCGCATGGATGGGCGGAGCAGGCGCTGATCGGGGCGAACTGGAGCGCCACCTCGTCGACGAATTGGGCGTCGAGCCGCGCTCGGTGTTGGCGCGCTTGTGCGCCTTCAACGCCTGCGACGAGGCCGCGCGCGTGGCGTACTTCGCCTGTTGCATCGAAGGTGCTTCGATCGACGAGCACGCAGCGCGTCGCGGCGTGGCGCGGGACGAAGTGCGGGAAGCGTTGCGACGCGCCTTGGGGACGATCCTCGGCGCGGGAGAAGGAGGCAAGGATGGTTGAGCGCATGGACATGATGGTCCCGGAGGCGGGTCGTCGCGAGGCGGGCCGCGAAGGAGGTTCAGTGCTGCTTGGCGCGTGGACCAGCACGAGCGGCGCGCGCGTCGCGCAAGAGGTGCTGGGCTTGCTCGAGGAGGCGCGCGGCTTGCGGCGACCTGCGCGCGCCATGGATGCCACGCGTCCGTCCAGCCTGCAGGCGGCGGCCGAGGCCGAGTTGCGACGCGTGCATGCCGACGAGCTCGCGCAGTTGTGCCAGCTGCTGGCATGGAGCGAGCTCATGCGGCTCGCGGGCTGCGCTGGCGCGCAGAACGGCCTCGAGCGCGGCTCGACTCGGGCGCCGACCGAGGAGCGTCTGGAGCAACTGGCGTCGCCCGCCCGGCTCGTCGTCGGCGCAGGTGGTCGCGTCGATCCAATCGCCGTGGCTTTGGGGAAGGCACGCGCCGACGTGGCCGAGTTGTGCGCGCTCGAGCATGCCTTGCGCCCCGGACCGACGCCGCGCATCCACGCCGTGGGCGCGGCGCAGTTGGCGGGCGACTGGAGCACGAGCGACGCTGAACTGGAGGCCTTGATGGCGCGCTGCGTGGATCCGCGCCACGCGGTCGCGTGTTGCCACCTGCTCGAGGCCGCCGCGCGTAGGCGAGGCGATTGGAGTCGTGGCGCGCGTTGGAACTGGCGTGCAGCGACGCTGCTGCCGCAGCGCATCGAGGGTTGGCTCCTGGCGTTGCGCGGAGCGTGCCGCGCGGGCGACGAACTGATGGCGCGCCAGGCCGCGCGGACCTTGGAAGAGCACGGCGTGGAGGCGGTGCGCGCCGCCTTGCGCGGTGGATGGCGTCGTCGCGACGGCGATCTGGCCGGGGCCGAAGCGGCCACGGCGAACCGAACGCGCGCGCGCATCGATGAACGACATGGCGACTGGAGCAAGGAGGCTTGGATCCATGGTTGAACGCAAGGCACTGTGCGCCGCGAGGCGTGGTTGGCAACGAGTCGGGTCCGGCGCTGCGCGAGGAGCGCGTGCGGGTTGGCGCTTGCTCGCGCCGTGGGTGGCGTTGGGTTTGGTCGTGGCGGGACCATGGTGCTTGCCGTCGCAGGCCGGTTCCGGCACCACGGGTGTCTTGGGCGTGGCCAATGTCAACCAAGTCCAAGGGGCCGGCGATCAACCTCAACCCGCCGGGCGCGGCTTCGCGCCGCAGGGACCAACGCGCCAAGCACCCTGAGCACCCTGAGCACCCAGCGTTCCAGCGCCGGCTGGCGTGGCTGCATCGAGTCACTGCGCGCGGCAATCGAGCATCAAGGAGCCAATCTCATGTCGTCTTCCAAATCGTGGTTGTTGGCGTCGTTGGGCGCACTCCTGTTGTTGGGATGGTGGGTGCGTTCTTCGAACGAAAGCACGTCCTCCGCGGTCGAAGCCAGCACGCTCGCGCCCGATGCGGCACCTCCAGAGTCGTCTGTTTCGACCATGCCGGCCGAGCCCGTGCCCTTGCTTGCCACCGACGATCCATCGCGCCCGTCGGCGTCGCGCGTGGAGGAGGGCTTCGCGTTGCTCGTCCTCGACGAGGCGCGTCGACCGTTGGAGGGCGCGCGGCTCGTCGCGCAGCTCGACGATGGACGCACGCGCGCCGGTCAGACGGCGAAGTACGTGCAGCGCCGCGATCAAGCCGCGACCCGCGAGTTGGGAACGAGCGGCGTCGAGGGCCGGGTCGTGCTGGAGGCTCCACCGCTGCTTCCCGACGGCGCGGCCGCGTGGGTCGTGCATGGCGAGTGCCTGCCGCGCCGATTGGGAACGACGGAGGCTGCATCGTGGCCGTCGGAGGTCGTGCTGCGGCGCGCCCCGCTGGTCGAGTACCTCGTGCGCGATGCGAGCGGCCTGCCGGTCGCCGGCGCCCGCGTGCGCGTGGCGCCACGTCCGCGCGGCACGGGCCAGACGCGCGGCACCACGCCCGGCGTGCCGCAAGGGACGGTGACGGACGCGCGTGGACTGGCGCGCTTGCCGCGCCAGGAACCCGGCACGGTGGCGTGGGCGGAACTGGATGAACTCGCCAGCGCGCCCCGGCCGGTGGCGGACGACGAGACGCGCGTGGAGCTCGCGCTCGCGCCCACCTTCACCCTCCACGGCAGCGTGCGTTTCCCAACCGGCGCCGAACTCTCCCGCGCCACCGTCGTCGCGCGCACCTTCGGCGAGCTCTACCACGACCATGGCGGCATCGAGGTGCGCGACGATGGCGAGTTCGGTCCCGTGCGCATCCCGGTCGTCGCCGGCGACGGTTTCTCGGTGCTGGTCGACGCCATGAAGCACTGGGCCGAGTGCCTCGTGTTGACGCCTCCGCCGGTCGCGGGCGCGGTGGTGCGCCACGACTTCGTGCTCGAGCCAGCCATGGGCTTGTTCGTCACCGTCGTCGACGCGCGGCAAGCCCCTGTCGTCGGAGCCTTGGTGAAGACGCGCAACAAGCAAGGCGCGCACTACATCTCCACCGAAGGCGTCACCGACGATCAGGGCAAGATCGTCTTGCGCGGCAGCGCTCCGGGCGAGCTGCACGTGACGGTGGAGGCGCAAGGCCATGCGCTCTTCACCGGCAGCTTCCACCAGGACAAGAGCGGGTACTCCACGACGCTGCAACTCGAACCTGGTTGGTCGCTCTCCGGCCAGGTGCTCGCCGATGGCGCGCCGGTCGAGGAGTACATCCTCCAATGGCGCAGTGAAGGTGCTCGCCTTGGCATGCACCGGTTGGTGCAGGGCGCGCGCAATGGTGGCTTCCACTTGCCGAGCCTCGCCGATTCCATCGTCGCCATCGCCGCTTCGCGCTCGGATGGTTGGCGCTCCGAGTGGGTCGAGGCGCGACCGCCAAGCGCCGGTGGAAGCGGTGAGGTGCGGCTCGAGTTGCAGCCGCCCAAGCCCGAGCGCGTGCGGGTCGTCGACGCCGACACGCGCGCCCCGATCGCGGCGGCGCGCATCGAAGTGTGGGCCAAGAGCGGCGTGCACGTCGTGGGAGCGACGGACGAAGTCGCGCTGACCGACGCCGCGGGCGAGGCCTTGGTGCGCGGATGGCGCGACGAAGCGACCTGGTTGAGCGTGTCGGCGCCTGGCTACTCGAACTTCGAAGGCGGTGGCGCGCGCGACGCGCAGGGAGAGCTCGCGCCCTTGGCGATGCGACGCACCGCGAGCCTCCTCGTCGAGGTCCAAGGCTGGGAGAACCTGCCGGAACCGCGTTGGGTCCACCTGCCCGACATGCCGGGCATCCGCGAACCGCTCGTCGATGGACGATGCCTGTTGGAGGGCTTGTACCCAGGCTGGGAACGGGTCGTCGTGTTCGCCGGCGACGAAGGGCGCCACCTGATGCAGCGCGTGCGCTTGGAGCCGGGCGTGCAAGCGCGCCAAGCATGGGATCTGCGCGGCTTGGAGCCGCTGCGCTTGCGCCTCGAGGCCGACGGCTCCGAGCGGCGCTTTGGCCTCGTCATGGCCGAGTCGGGAGGACACCAGGACTGGGTGCATGCGCGCCCGGGCATCGACGAATGCCTGCTCTGGCGCCGCGGCGCGCCGGTGACGCTCGAAGTACAGACCCACGATTCGCGACCGTACTTGCGCGTGGTGCTCGACGAGCAAGACCTGCGCGCGGATCCCGTCGTGGTGCGCCTGCCGAAGGAACGACGACGCTTGCTGCTCGTGGACGAGGCCGATGCTCCGTTGGCCATCGACCGGAGCTTCGCCTGCGATTTGGCGGCATCCGGGCCATGCAAGGGCTGGAACGCCGTCGAGCGTGGCGTGGTGGACATGCACCACGCGCCGGGCGCGCGTCTGGTGTGCGAAGCGGTGGTCCACGGACGCGAACTGTGGTCGTGGAGCGAGTTCGCCTTCGAGCCCGATCCCGAAGGCGTGCAGCGCCTGCGCGCTCCGCCCGCCTGCACCGTCGACTTGCTCGCGCAGGACGAGGGCTTCGCCGTCGAGGGCGCGAGCGTCGAGGTGCGCTCGATCACGACCGGCAACGCCCTCTTGTCCATCGCCCTCGACGCCCGCGGCGGCGGGAGCTTCCGCGCCACTCGCGGAGCCGCGCTGGAGTTGCGTTGGAGCGGCGAGGGCCTGTGGCCGGGGCGTCTCGAAGCGCGCGCCGCCGAGGGGCGTGTCGCCTTGCCCGTGCGTCGCACGGGTTCGCTCGACTTGGAGCTGCGTCGAGCAGGTGCCTTGCTCGGTGGCGAGTCGCTCGAGTTGGTCGACGTGGAGAGTGGCGCGCGCGTCGCCGCTTGGATCGCGAGCGGGGCTTGGCGGGGGGATCTGCGCGCCGACGCCGACGGCGTCTTGCGCTTGCGTGGCTTGCCGCGCGGCCGCTACCGCTGGCGCTTGCCCGACTCCGCCGGGGGCCAGGCCGAAGGCGAGTGCAGGGTGGTCGCGGGCGGCTTGTCGCGCGCCACGCTATCAACGCCTTGAAGAGCCGCGTGCCTTCGGCCTCCGAAGTCGGCCTCCGAGGTCGGGGGACCTGAGCGAGGGACGTGAGCGAGGAGCGCGAGCGAGGAGCGCGATATGCGCGAGCAGCGCGCCTCCAGCGTCGCTCACCCAGGCCTCGCCAACGCGGCGCGACCGGGTGGCTGTTCGAAGCGGTCCTTGGTGCGCACCCAGCTGAAGCCGCCCATGCGACCGACGGCGTCGAGTCGATCGGCGTCGATGCGCAGCTTGGCGTCCAGCAGCGCGTCGTCCACATGCACGTGCACCACGCGCGCCACGACGAGGTTGCCTCCACCCGGCACGCCCGGGTTCGTGCGCACGACCTGCAGCGTCTCGCACTCGAAGGTCCACGGCGCGTCGGCGACGCGCACGCAGGCGATCTTCGCGCAGGGAGCCGACTCCACGCCGGCAAAGTCGAACTCGCTCTCGCCGTAGGCGAGATCTTCCGCGCTGGCCGCGGCGGCGCGCGCGTGGCGTTCGGGCACGCCGTTGATGGCGAACACACCCGTGCCGCCCTCCGCCACGGGCTTGCTGTTGGCCAGCGAGTCCTTGTCGCCACCGGAGGAGTTGTTGGCCGGGCAGTACACCACCGTCAGCGGGTTCGAGCCCACGCCCGCGAAGAACGAATAGGGGGCGAGGTTGGGCCGGCCGTCGCGCGACGAACTCGAGACCCACGCGATCGGACGGGGCACGACGAGGCCGATCAGGAGCTTGTAGCGCTCGACAGGTGCCAGCGCGTCGGGCGAGAGTTGCATGGGCGCACTCTAGCGCCCGCTTCCACCGGCGTCAGCGCGCGTAGGCCCGACGCGCGAACAGCAGCGCCAAGTAGGGGAGCATGTGGGTCTTCTGGGGGATCAGCTCGAAGATGCGCCACAGGCGCCGCGGGTTGAGGTAGAAGCGGCGGTAGGCCCGCTTGCGCAGTTGGAAGATGCGCGACTCGGGCACCTCGGACAAGTTGATCTCGGCCTGGTAGGGCTCGTACTTCGACCAGTCCGTCGGCAACTCGTATCCGGCATGGCGGATCTGCTCGTAGAGCGCCGTGCCCTTGAAGGGGATCACGCGGAAGAACGCCGCCGTGTGGAAGGCGCTGCTGGCCGCCCACTCGATGGTCTCCTCCATCTCCTCCTCCGTCTCGGAGGGGAAGCCGAGCATGAAGGCGCCGTGCACCATCACGCCCTGCTCGGCGATGAAGTCGACGATCGAGCGCACCTTGTCGACCTTGAGGTTCTTCTTCATCACCTTCTGCAGGCGCGGACTGGCGGACTCGACGGCCACCATGCAGCGGTACATCCCGGCTTTCTTCAGCAGCACGACGAGCTCTTCGTCGAGGATGTCGCCGCGGAAGCCGTTGGGGAAGGTGAGCGCGAGCTTCCAGCCCTTGTCGATGATGCCTTGCGCGATCGCCTTGGCGCGTTCGGGGCGGAAGTTGAAGATGTCGTCCATGAAGACGAGCTCCTTCACGCCGTGCTTCTCGACCAGGAGCTCGATCTCCGCCAGGACGTGCGCGGCGCTGCGCTCGCGGAACTGCTTGCCGTAGCTGTTGTGGCAATACGAGCAGCGCCACGGGCAGGCGCGCGAGCTGAACATCGTCGCGAACTCGGGGTGCGCGTAGATGACGCCGCCGCGCGGCACCTTGTGGTACTTGGCGTGGTCGACGAGGTCCCAGGCCGGGAAGGGCAGCTCGTCGAGGTCCTTGGGCGGACTGCGGTCGGGGTTGTGCACGGTCGCGCCTCGGGCGTCGCGCCACGAGAGGCCCTCGCAGGCGCTCCAGTCCTCGCGCCCGGCGGCGATGCCGGACAAGAGCTCGGCGAAGGTGTGCTCGCCCTCGCCGCGCACCACGTGGTCGATGCTCGCGTCCTTGAGCACGTCGTCGGCGGCCACCGAGGGGTGCGGACCTCCGCAGGCCACGACCACCTGCGGCATGCGGCGCTTCAGCTCGCGCGCCACCTCGTGCATGCAGCCAGCCTCGTAGGTCATGGCCGACAAGCCGACGACGTCCGGCGCCAGCTTCTCGATGGCGTCGCACGCCTGAGCCGGGGTCCAGCCCTCGACCTTCATGTCGAGGATGTGCATGTCCCGATGTCCCGCCTCGCGCGCCGCCGCGGCGATCATCATGATCCCGAGCGGGTGCACGTGGGTGAACTGCGTGTAGGGGTGGTAGGTCTGGACGAGGACCGTGCGGAGGGGGCGGACCATGGCTCGAGGAGGGCTGCGCCATGCTAGCCGAGCCGCCGCGCGACGGTGCTCCCTTCCGTGCTTCGTCGCGCCGGGGATTCGTTCATCTCCCCGCCGTGCTCGCGGCGCGGTAGGCTCTGTGCGTCGCGCCGGCCTGGCGCGTCCGCCTCCCAGCACCTCCGCCGGAAGTTCCACCCCCGTGGCACGCGTCGCCTTCATCGTCACCACCTGCCACGAGTTCGAGGGCATCAAGGTCCTCAGCTCGATCCTCAAGAAGCACGGACACCACGCCGACTGCTTCCTGCACAGCGAGGAGAAGGACTTCCACAAGGCGGTCCTCGACTGGCAGCCCGATGTCGTCGGCATCTACGCCACGACCGGACAGGAAGCCTGGCCGTACGAGTACATCCGGCGCTGGAAGAAGGAGCTCAAGCACCTCAAGGTCGTCATGGGCGGGCCGCACCCCAGCCACGACCTCGAGCCGTTGCTGCACGAGGACGTGGTCGACGCCACCGTCAAGGGCGAGGCCGAGTACGCCGTGATCGACCTGGTGGAGGCTTGGGCCGCCGGTCGTCCCATCGACGACATCCCCAACGTCGGAGTGCTCAAGGACGGCAAGCCTGTCCAGAATCCGATCCGGCCCGTCATCCAGGACCTCGACTCGCTGCCGTTCCCCGATGTCGACGTGTTCTACAAGTACCCGTTCCTGCGCGCCAAGCGCGTCATGCAGGTGCATGTCTCGCGCGGTTGCCAGAACAGCTGCACTTACTGCAGCGTCGGCCTGATGAAGAAGGATTGGGTCTCCGGCCGGCGCGGCGAGAAGTTCAACCGCCAGAAGTCGGTCGACTACGTGTGCGAGGAGATGAACGACATCCTCGCGCGCTACCCCGACTTCAAGATGGTCAACTTCGGCGACGCGGCGCTGAACATGACCCGCGGCTGGATCGAGGAGTTCGCCGAGAAGTGGCCGAAGCGCGTGGGCCTGCCCTTCGCCTGCAACATCAACATCAACTACCTGAAGGAGAGCGACATCGTCGCGCTCAAGAAGGCCGGTTGCGTCAGCGTGCAGTTCGGCCTCGAGTCCGGCAGCGAGAAGGTGCGCCTCGAGGTGTACAAGAAGGGCTACACCGACGACATCGTCTACACGATCCCGCGCCTCTTGCGGAAGCACAAGATCACCTACCGCACGAACAACATCATGGGTTCGCCGGCGGAGACGCTGGAGGACATGTTCGAGACGGCGCGCGTCAACAAGCGCATCAAGCCCAACGGCTGCACGGTGCTGATCTACCGGCCGTTCCGTTCGACGGTGCTCGGCCAGCAGGACTTCCAGCTCGGGCGCGTCGACGAGCAGAAGGACATCGGCCCCTCCATCCAGAACGACTCGATGATGAAGCGCGAGGACGTGCGCGAGGTCGTCAACCTGCAGAAGCTCTTCAACGTGGCCGTGTACATGCCCGGCGGCGAGGCGCTGGTGCGCCAGCTGATCCGCCTGCCGCGCAACAAGGCCTTCGACTTCACGCTGCTGTCGTTCCTCTGGTACCAGCACGCCGTCGTGTCGGGCTACGGCATGCTCGACGACTTCAAGCTGGGCCTGAAGAACGTGGGCCAGATCTTCGGCAAGTCCGGCGTGCAGAAGCGCCGCAGCTTCCTCGACACGATCGAGACGGGCAACGAAGCCTCCTTCTGAGGCGGCGATCCCCTTCCCAGGGACGGGCGCGAGCCTCTTCTGGGGCGCGCGCCCCGGTCGGAGATCCGGGAATCCGCCAAGACTGCGTCCTTCGGCGGCGTTGCGTCGGGGCGCGCCCGTCGCGATCCTCTGGGGTCGCGGCTCGGCCGCCATCCGCGTCCCGGAGACCATCCCATGATCCTGTGCCTGCTGCCGGCCTGCGCGCTGGCTCTCGTCGCCGATCCCAAGCCCATCGCCACCAAGCTCGAGGGCGTGACCCTCTACGCGTCGAGCGCGCTGGTGCACCGCGTCGCCACCGTCGCCGAGGACGGCAAGTGGATCGTCGAGGGTCTGCCGTGGTCTGTCGACGAGACCAATGTGCGCGTGCGCTTGTCCGACGGCGAGGTGGTCGGCGTCGAGGTGCGTTCTCGCGAGCGCGCCACCAGCTCCAACGAGCGCGTCGAAGGCCTGCGCAAGCAGCTCTCGGCGTTGCAACGCGAGCAAAAGAGCGCCGAGGACGAGGCCTCCGTCCTGCGCGCCATGGGCGAGCATCTGGGTTCGCTCCTGCGCGCCGAGGAGACCGCGCACAAGGCCGAGGTCGCGCAGGGGCGCGTCAATGAAGCAGCCTGGACGACGAACTACGCTTGGATCTCCGGCAAGCTCGTCGAGAACCGCGCGGCGCTGCGCACGCTGGGTTGGAGCATGGAGGAGCGCGGGGGGCGCATCGCCGAGCTCGAGCGCGAGATCGGCGGGCTCGCCGGCGAGCTGCGGGTGCCGGTGAAGGACGTGGTGGTCGATCTCGTCAACGCGGCGGGCGACACGCTGCACCTCGAGTACCTGGTGGGCGCCTGCGGCTGGCAGCCGGCCTACGACCTGCGCGCCACCAAGGACCTGGCCAAGGTCGACATGACCTACCGCGCGCGCGTGTGGCAGCAGAGCGGCGAGGATTGGGGCGATGTGCAACTCGCCTTGTCCACCGCGCAACCGCAGCGTGGCGCGCAAGGACCGGAGCCGCTGCCCGTCAAGCTGGGCTTGCAGGAGGAGTTGCTGTCGCGCGGACTCGTCGCGGGCGCGCCGGCGCCGACGGCCGGCGGCCTTGCCGAGGCGGATGCCGCCGGCTTCGACGCGGCCGACTCCAAGGACAAGGCCGGACGCTTCGGTACGCGCGGCGCGCGCAAGCCCGCCATGGCCACCATCGACTCCCAAGGCTTGAGCGTGCGCTACGTGCTGCCGCGGCGCGAGACGATCCAATCGCGACCCGAGCCGACCACGGTGCTGGTGGGCGAGGCATCGCTCTCGATGACGCCCGAGCGCCACGTGGTGCCCAGCTTCGACACTACCGCTTGGCTGCGCGGCCGCACGAAGAACGGTTCGCCGTGGACCTTGCTGCCTGGCGAGGCCAACGTGTTCCTCGGGGGCGACTGGCTGGGACGCGCGCGCCTCGAGGCGGTGCAGCCCGGCGAGGAGTTCACGCTGCATCTGGGCGCCGACGATGCCATCAAGGTCGAACGCCGCCAAGCCGAGGACCTCGCCAAGGGGCCGGGCTTCTTCTCGTCGCGCAACTCGAAGGTCGAGGCGTGGCGCATCGTCGTGACCAACAACGGCGCCGTCTCCAGCCAGCCCGACGGTTCGGTGGAGGTCGTGGTGCGCGAAGGACTGCCGCTGTCGACCGACGAGCGCGTGGTGGTCGAGTTCGCTCGCATGGAGCCCAAGCCGTCCGAGGACGCGCGTTACAAGAAGGACCTCGACGAGCAAGGCATCCGCACCTGGATCGTGCGACCGGCGAAGGGCAAGGCCGCGGAGGTCAAGTGGCAGACGACGATCTCCTACCCCAAGGACGGAGTCATCGTGCCGCGCTGAAGCGTTCGCGGAGCGGGCCCCGTGCGGGGCGGCTTCCGTTTCCGCCCCGCGTGCGCCACGATGTGGGCGGCCACGAGCCGCCCACATCCATGTTCATGCGCCAAAGCCTGACCGTCGCGTTCCTCTCGGCCACTTGCGCCATGGCATCGGCGGCGGAGACGACCCGCCTCCTGATCCTCCACACCAACGACTGCCATGGGCAGTGCGGCACGCGCAAGGCGACCTGGGTGCGACGGCAGGATCCGCCGCTGGTGGGCGGCGTCGGGCGCGCCGCCGCCGTGGTGCGCGACGAGCGCAAGGCGCGTGGCGACGCTCTGCTCGTGCTCGATGGCGGCGACTGGTACGCGGGCACGCCCGAAGGCGCCATCGACGCGGGGCTCGAGTACCTCAAGTTGCTGTCGATGATCGGCTACGACGCCATGTGCGTCGGCAACCACGACTTCGACCACGGCATCCCGAACCTCCAGCGGCTGCTGCGCGAGGCGCGCCTGCCCGGCATCGCCGCCAACTTGTACGAGGTGGGCGCGAACGCGCGCGTGGCTTGGGTGCCGGCGTGGCGCATCGTGGAACGCGCGGGCTTGAGGATCGCGCTGGTGGGCATCGTGACCACCGCCACGCCGGAGATCTCGCATCCCGACGCGCGCACGATCGTCTTCCTCGAGCCCGCCGAGGCGTTGCGGCGCGCGCGCAAGGAGCTCGAAGGCAAGGTCGACTGGATCCTGCCGGTGACGCACCAAGGCGTCGAAGAGGATCGCCAGCTGGCGCGCGCGCATCCCGATTTGCCGCTGATCGTCGGCGGCCACAGCCACACCTTCCTCAAGGAGGGCGTGCGCGAGGGTTCCGTGCTCATCGTGCAGGCCGGCACGAAGTTGTCCGCCATCGGACGAGTTGAGGTCGAAGTCGATCGCGCCGCGCGCAAGGTCTTGTCGGCGCGCGCGAGCCTGCAGGACCTCGACGTGGAGCCGAGCGAGCCTGTGGCGGAGGTCGAAGCGGCGATCAGCGCGATCGTGGCGAAGAGCGACGAGCGCATGTCGGTCGTCGTGGGCGAGGCGTCGGGGCACTTCGGCCGATCCAAGGATCCGCTGGCATCGAGCGCGGCGGGCAATCTCGTGGCCGACAGCCTGCGCGAGCACGCGCGCGCGGACGTGGGCATCATGAATCGCGGCGGCGTCCGGACGGACCTCGCCGCCGGCAAGCTCACGCGGCGCGACCTGTACGAGTTCCTGCCCTTCGACAACGACGTGACGGTGGTCTCGATCGAAGGCGCCGTGCTGCACGAGCTGTTCCGACGCGCCATCGAGGGCAAGTCGCACTCCGGGATCGAGGTGTCGGGGGTGGTGCTGCGCGCGCGCCGAGGCGCCGAGGGCAACGCGTTCCTCGGCGCGACGATCGGCGGCGCCGAGTTGGACAAGCGGAAGACCTACCGCGTCGCCATGCACTCCTTCATGGCGGACGGCGGCGATGCCTACATCGAGAAGGTGCCGCTGGGGCCGGCTCGGATCGACGAACCGCTCCTGCTGCGCGATCTGCTCGAAGTGCGTCTCAAGGCGCGCGGCTCGCTCGCGCCGGACGACGGCAATCGCTACGAGGTGGCGCCATGATGCGGGCCTGGGTCTGGGCCTGCCTGATGCTTTGCTTGTGCGCCCCGAGTCGGGCGGCCGACTTGAAGGAGCTGCAGGCGCGGTTGCGCGACAAGGAAGACCGGGTGCGAGCGCAGGCTGTGGAAGAACTCGGAAGCGAGGGCTCGAACGAAGCCTTCGAGCTGGTGCTCGAGTGCTTCAAGGATCCCTCGTCGCGCGTGCAGGACGCCGCCGAAGCGGCCCTGGCGTTGGCGCGCTCGCCATCCACGGTGGACTTGCTGGTCGGCAAGCGCGGGCTTGGCGATTCGGACTCGTGGACCGTGCGTCACGCGCTCGGCGCCGTGGCGCGACTCGCGATCCCGATCGAAGCCGAGGCGTTCTCCGCCGCCATGGCGCACAAGGACGCGGCCGCGCGCTTCGCCGCCTGCCATGCCATCGAGCAAGTGGCGTTGCGCAAGGGCTTCGGCGGCAAGCACGACAAGCTCGCCAAGTCGCTCGAGCGGCTCGTCGCCAAGGATCCCGACCTCGAGGTGCGCGCCGCCGCGCTGGTGGCGCACGCGCGGCTGGTGGAGCGGTCGCCTGCCGATGCCGCGCGGCTCGTGGCCGAGGCTCCGGCGCCGGTGGCCTGCGCGGCCTTGTGGCTGCAGGCGGAGGATCTGCGCGCAGGAGCCCTGCCGCTCTTGCGCGCCGGACTCGCGCGCAAGGAGCGCAGCGTGCGCGCCGCGTGCATCGACCACCTCGCGGCGCTCGGCACGCGCGAGGCGGCCCTGGCCTTGGTTGATGCGTTGGCGGCCGAGTCGAACTCGGCCGAGCTGTGGCGCGCGGCCGACGCGCTCGAGGCGCTGTCCGGCATCGCCTTCGGCGACAAGCTCGACTTGTGGAAGCAGTGGGCCGCCAACCTGCCCGTCGATTGGAAGCCCGGGCGGAAGGAGCCGCGCAAGCAGGAGCGTGCAGGCGTCGGCACTGCTGTCATCGCCGGGTTGCCGATCCTGTCGACGCGCGTGGCAGTGTTGGTCGACTTGTCGGGCTCCGTGTGGAAGGAACGCCCCGACGGCACCACTCCCAAGCAGGATCTCGAGCTCGAGCTGGGACGCATGTTGGACGGCTTCCTCCCGACCACGCGCTTCCAGATCGTGCCGTTCACCGAGGATCCCCTCGCTCTCTCGAAGGGACTGGTCGAGGCGACGCCGCAGGCGGTGGCCAAGGCCAAGGCGGACTTCGCGGCGTTGAAGACCAGCGGCAAGGGCGACTACTGGGACGCGATCGAGAGGGCGCTCGCGGATCCGGAGGTCGACACGCTCATCGTCTACGGCGATGGTGCACCGTCGGGAGGCCGCCGCTGGGATGTGGCGCGCATGGAGCACGACTACCTGGCCCGCGACCGCTTCCGTCGCGTGCGGCTCTCGGCCGTGCTCGTGGGCGCGGGCAAGGCCTTGACCGAGCGCTGGACGAGCTGGTGCGAGGCCACCGGCGGCCAGGTCCAGGCCGTGGCGCGGCGCTGAGGTCTTCGCGCCGCGCTCCACGCTGCCGGTTCAAGCGTGGTCGCTTCGTGCGTGGGCGAGGGCGCCCCGCTATCGTGTGCGCCTCCCGCCAAGGAAGGGCGCGCACGATGACGGCTGACACCATGACGAACGGCAAGGCCACCTACGTCCTGCGCGGAGCCGTGGCCGTGATCACGCTGACGAATCCGCCGGCCAACGGCTATTCGCACGAGATGATGCGCGACCTCGACGAGGCCGTGCTCAAGGCGCGCTTCGACGCGGCGGTGCAAGCCATCGTGCTCGCGGGCGCGGGCGAGAAGTTCTTCTGCGCCGGGGCCGACATCGGGATGCTCGGCGCGGTCGATCCGCACTTCAAGTACATGTTCTGCCTGCACGCCAACGAGACGCTGCTGCGGCTCGAGCACACGCCCAAGTTGGTCCTGGCCGCGTTGGGCGGGCACTGCGTGGGTGGCGGGTTGGAGATCGCCTTGGCCTGCGACCTGCGCTACGCGCGCAAGGCGAGCGGCAAGTGCGGGCTGCCCGAAGTCGCGTTGGGCGTGCTGCCCGGCACGGGCGGCACTCAGCGCCTCGTGCGCGTCGTGGGCAAGAGTCGCGCCATCGAGTTGATGACGAGCGGGCGGCTGCTCTCCTTCGAGGAGGCCGCCGCGTTGCAGCTGGTCGACGACGTGCTGGTGGCCGACTCGGACCAGCAGTTCCTCGACCTCGTGGTTGCGCGCGCGCAGGCCATGTGCGCGCCGCACAAGGCGCCCCTCGCCGTGGGTTTGATCAAGCGCGCCGTGCAGGGCGGCGTCGACCTGCCGCTCGAGTCGGGTCTCGCGCTCGAGCGCGAGTTGCAGGCCCGCCTCTTCGCCAGCGCCGATGCGAAGGAGGGCATCGCCGCCTTCAACGAGAAGCGCAAGCCCGAATTCACGGGACGCTGAGGAGCCTCGACATGCAAGCGACCATGCAAGCCGTGCACATCGTCCGCCATGGCGGCCCCGAGGTGCTCGAACTCGTGCGGCTCCCGATGCCAAGCCCGGGACCCGGCCAGGTGCTGGTGCGGATGCTGGCGGTGTCGATCAACCACCTCGACCTGTGGGTGCGGCGCGGGATGCCCGGCATGAAGTTGCCGCTGCCCCTGATCCCCGGCTGCGATGGCATCGGCGTCGTCGAAGCGCACGGTCCGGGCGTCTCGACTCCACCGATCGGAGCGCAAGTGCTGGTCGAGCCCGGTCGCAGCTCCGGCGAATCGGAGCACGACAAGCGCGGCGACGACCATCTGTCGGACGACTACCAGATCCGCGGCGAGCACTTCGACGGCTTGGCGCGCGAGTTCGTGGCCATCGAAGCGCGCCATGCGACACCCATCCCGCGCGAGCTCGATCCCGTGCAGGCCGCGGCCGTGCCGCTGGTCTTCCTGACGGCGTGGGGGATGCTGGTGTCGCGCGCCTGCGCCAAGCCGGGGGAGCGCGTGCTCGTCCTGGCCGGCACCTCGGGAGTGGGCTCCGCCGCCATCCAGATCGCGCGCGACATCGGTTGCGAGGTCGTGGCGACGGCCGGCAGCGAGTCCAAGCGGCGCTTGTGCCTCGAACTCGGCGCCAAGGCCGCGGTGGACCACGGCTTGGAGGACTGGGCCTCCCTCGCGCGCAAGGCTGCCGGCGGATCGTTCGATGTCGTGGTCGAGCATGTCGGCCCGGCCACTTGGGAAGGCTCGATGAAGGTGCTCGCGCGCAACGGGCGCCTCGTCACCTGCGGTGGCACCACAGGCGCCGTCGTGTCCATCGCGCTGCCGCACCTGTTCATCAAGAACCAGTCCGTGCTCGGCTCGACGATGGGCCCGCGCTCCGCGTTCCCCACGATCTTCGGCAAGGTGGCCGCGGGCGCCTACAAGCCGGTGGTCGACCGCGTGCTCGCCATGTCGCGCGTGCGCGAGGCGCACGAGTTGCTCGAGGCGCGGGCGGTGCATGGCAAGATCGTGCTCGTGCCCGGACAGTGAACCCACTCCAACAACCCAGGCAGGCGAACGACATGGATGCGCAAGCGATGAAGGTGGCGGCGGTGCTCGGCTCCGGCACGATGGGCAACGGGATCGCGCAGGTGCTGGCGCAGACGGGCCTGGAGGTCCGCATGTACGACATCGCCGACGCCCAATTGGAGAAGGGCATGGCCGCCATCCGCGCCAACCTCGACAAGGGCGTCGAGAAGGGCAAGGTCGCGGCCGCCGATCGCGACGCCGCCTTGGCGCGCCTCTCGACGACCACCGACCTCGCCGCGGCGACGCGCGGCGTCGATGTCGTCGTCGAAGCCGTGCCCGAGAAGCTGGAACTGAAGCAGGAGCTGTTCCAGCGGCTGGGCGAGTCGCTGGGGGCCGAGGTGCTGCTCGCGACGAACACGTCCTCGCTCTCCATCTCGCGCATCGCGGCGGTCACGCGCCATCCGGGGCGCGTGGTGGGCATGCACTTCTTCAACCCCGTCCACTTGATGAAGCTGGTAGAGGTGGTCGAGGCCGAGCATGGCGCCGAGCCTTGCGTCCTGGCCGCGATGGAGCTCTCGCGGCGCATGGGCAAGGATCCGATCCGCGTCAAGGACGCGCCGGGCTTCGCTTCCTCGCGCCTCGGCATCGCCATCGGCCTCGAGGCGATGCGCATGGTCGAGGAGGGCGTCGCCTCGCCCGCCGACATCGACAAGGCCATGGTGCTCGGCTACGGCTTCCCGATGGGACCGCTGCAGTTGACCGACCTCGTCGGGCTCGATGTGCGCTTGAGCATCGCCGACTACCTGTACAAGGAGATCGGCGACCGCTTCCTCGCGCCGCGCATCCTGCGCGACAAGGTCGCCCGGGGCGAACTCGGCAAGAAGAGCGGGAAGGGGTTCTACGAATGGCGCTGAAGCGCCGCCTCGCGGGAGCGCTCGAGTCGGCGCCGCCCTCGCGCTTCGCGCTGCCGCGCCGCCATGCCGGCGTGCTCGACGAGGCCGGACGCGAGCGCGCCTTGGCCATCGCGCAGGCCTTCGTCTCCGCGCCCACCGCGCCGTACGCCGAGGATGCGCCCTTCGAGCTCGTCCTCGGCCTGTACGCCGGACGCGAGGGCTTCGACGTGCTGGTCGACGAGCATGCCAACCTGATCGTGGTGTGGGCCGGCAAGGGTGCTTCGCGCGCCAAGTCGCGCTCCGCGCGGCGCACGCTGGCGTTCAGCGCGCACCTCGACCACCCAGGCTTCCTCGTCGAAGGACGCCGCGGCGGACGTTGGATCGCGCGCTTCCATGGCGGCGTGCCCGCCGCGCGCCTCGTCGGCGCCCGCGTGCGCTTCCGTCGGCCGGGACGCGCCGACGCGCTGGCCACCGCCGTGGTGGACGCGGTGCAGCCGGGGATGATGTGCACCCTGCGCGATGTGCACGGCAAGCTCGCCAAGGGCTGCTTTGGCGTGTTCGACCTCGCCGACGGAGTCGTGGCCGGGACGCGCCTCTCCGCGCGCGTGTGCGACGACTTGCTGGGTGCCGCCGCCATCGTGTGCGTGCTGGAGATGCTCGCCGAGTCCGGCCATCCAGGACGCGTCGCCGGCGTCTTCACGCGCGCCGAGGAGACAGGCTTCGTCGGTTGCATCGGCCTGTTGCAGGCGCGCGGCCTGTTGTCGGAGACCGACGTGGTCGGCCTCGAGTGCTCGCCGCGTCGTGCCACGGCACGCCTAGGCCGTGGCCCGGTCGTGCGCGTCGGCGACAAGCGCTCGGTGTTCGATCCCTCCATCTCGCTCGAGTTGGCGGCAGCGGCCGAGTCGTTGGCGTCGCGCGCCCCGGCCTTCCGCTGGCAACGCGCGTTGATGGACGGCGGCAGTTGCGAGTCGACCGCCTACAACTTGTGGGGCGTGCGCGCCGGGGCGGCATGCCTCGCGCTGGGCAACTACCACAACTGCGACGAGCGCGGCGGCATCGGCCCCGAGCGGGTCGACTGGAACGACTTCGAGGGGCTGGTCGCCCTGCTGCACGAGCTCGCCCAGGCGCGCGCCAAGGACTCGGACGCGGCCGGCGCCTTGCGTGAGCGGCTGCAAGCGGGCTTCGAACGGGACGCGGACTTGCTCGCTCGCTCCGCGACGCGCATCTTGGATCGATTGGAGGGTTGAAGCAGATGGTCGATGCCAACTGGGGCGCCGACGAGGCGCCGACCAAGTCGAAGCGAATCCCGCAGTGGTTGTGGTGGTGCGGCGGAGGCTGCCTCCTGGCGCTCGTCGTCGCGGCCATCCTCGGCTACATGGCCTACAACTACGGCAAGCAGCTCGTGGCGGAAGGCACGGACCCCGAGAAGCAGTGGCCGAAGCTGCAGCGCATCCTGCCCTTCGACGAGAGGCCCGTCGGCTACGAGTTGAACTGGGGGAGTTCGCTGCTCGTCGAGACCTACGCCTTGCGGGACTCCGAGGGACGCGTCGGCGTCGTCATGCGCTTTCCCGAGTCGCAAGCCGGCGCGGTGGACGCGCAGCTGATGAATCCCGACCACTCGGGCGCGCTGTTCGGCATGGGCGGTCGCAAGGAAGTGTCCGCGCTCAAGATCATGGTGCAGGGCCGAGACTTGGAGGCCGTGCGCTTCTACCAGCAGCAGGGACAGGACATGGACGGCGATGGCCAGCCCGACCAGGGCCACACCGTCATGGTTCGCTTGACGGATCCGGGCGCCACCGAGCCAGTGGTCTTGCAGATCTTCACGCCCGGTCCCGAAGGCTTCGTGCCGCCGACGGAGGACGACGTGCGCGCGGTCCTCGCGCCGTTCCATGTCGGCCAGTAGTCCCCCCGCGCCCGCGGAGCCGGAGGCGCCGTCCAAGTTGACGGGTGGCGCGATCGTGCTGGTGGCGTTCCTGGCCATGGCCTTGTCGGCCGTGGCGGCTTGGCTGTACATCGCGCGCGCCCAGCCGATCGATGGCGCGGCGCGCGTCCAAGCGCACTTCGGCGCGCCGCTGGAGCGCGTGGGCCTGCAGGTGGCCGCGGCCCAGCGCTTGCCGGACGGCATCGAGATCGTCGCGCTGCACGATCCAGCGCGGGTCGAGGCGACGCAGTCGGCTTCCGCGCCAGCTGCGCCAGCAGTCGCCGGCGAGCGCGTGGATCGATCCAAGGTGGACCTCGGTCCTTTGGGCGCGACGCCGCGCGAAGCGGTGCTGGTCTTCGCCCCCGAGGCGCGCTGGGCCGCCGTGCGCAAGGAGCACTTCGAGCGCGTGCGCTGGCGGGACATCGCGGAGCTGCCGGCCACGGGCGGCGTGCAGACCGTGGGCGAAGGCCAGCTGCCATGGCGCGCCTTCGAGGTGGCATGGGTGCACGAGCGCGCTTGGGACGCGGGCACGGGCTTTCGGGACGCCATTCGCGCGGATGTCTCGTTGCCGGGGCAGGCGGCCTCGCTGCTGCTCGTGTGGCCGCGCGGCACGCGCGGCGACCAAGACGGATTGCGCGCCTTCCTCGCGCGACTCGAGCCTTGAGCGAAGCGCCTTCCGGCGGCGCCTAGATCGTCACGCCTGCCAAGGCGCGATCGACGGCTTCGGCGATGTGCAGCACGCGCGTCGTTTGTCCAGCGCGCTTGACACCGCCCTCCCATTGCATGTGGCAACCCGGATTCCCCACCAAGAGCACCTCCGCGCCCGTGGCGGCGAGCGCGTCGAGGCGCGGCGCCAGCACGGCTTGCGAGTCGGCCGGGCGCAACAGGCTGTAGATGCCGGCCGAGCCGCAGCACGCCTCGGGATCGTCGATGGGCGCGTGGGTCACGCCCATCCACTCGATCAACTCGCGCGGTGGACGGCGCACGCCTTGGCCGTGGCACAGGTGGCACGGATCGTCCCAGGTGGCGCGCAGTCCGCGCCTCGAGGCGGACCCGGCCTGCAGCGCCGCGCGCACGCGCTCGCGCGCGGGTTCGCGCGTCATCCACTCGGTCCAGTCGTGCACGCGCCGCGAAAATGCTCGAGCGCGCTCGCGCCACGCGAGGTCCTCCGCCAACAGATGGTGGTACTCCTTCATGTGCGAGCCGCAGCCCGCGGAGTCCACGACGATCGGGAGCGGTGCGCCGTCCGCGTCCACCAAGGCGTCGAAGGCCGCGATCGTCTCGCGCGCCAATTCGCGCGCACCTTGCAGCTCCCCGTTGTGCGCATGCAGGGACCCGCAGCACATGTGCGCCAGCGGGACGTGCACATCGAACCCCGCAGCCGACAGCGAGCGGATGGCGGCGGCGTTGACTCGCGAGTAGAACTCGGTCATCACGCAGCCCTCGAGGAAAGCCACGGCGCCGAGGCGCTCGCCGTTCGCCGGAGTGAAGGCGCGCGGCCGCGCGCGCTCGCGCGCCGCGG
>SXXH01000219.1 GCA_005789645.1 Planctomycetia bacterium | reverse complement strand
GTCGATGTGGGCGATGATGCAGAAGTTGCGGATGAGGCTGGTCGGATGCACGGCGGTGGTCCCTCCCGGTGGAGAAGGGGCGAAGAGGATACCCGATCGTCGCCCAAAGGCCGAGCCGAGGCCCCGGGGCATCCCCGCGCAAGGCGGCCACGAACGACCGATCCGCTCACGCCGTTCCGCAGCGTAGCGCCGTGGCCGGGCCCTGCGAACTGCGATCCGAACCTCGCTCCCGGCTCGGATCGCGCCGGCGCGAGGTCGCGGGCGCTCAGTGCTGCGCGTGGCGCGCGGCGAGCACGCGCTCGGTCCACGCCAGCATGATGCTCGAAAGCAGGAACACGCCGTGGATGATCACCTGCCACATGATCTCGTCGTTGCGCACCGGCACGGTCTTGTCCTGGCCGACGGCGATGAAGGTCTGCAGCAGGTGGATGCCGCTGACGCCGACGAGCGAACCGGCCAGCTTGACCTTCATCGTGCCCGCGTCGATGTGCTCGAGCCAATCGGGCTTGTCGGGGTGCCCGTCGATGTCGAGGCGGCTGACGAAGGTCGCCCAGCCGCCGACGATCACCATCACGAGCAGGTTCGCCACCATGGTGATGTCCACCAAGGTCAGGACGCCCAGCATGATCTCGGTCTCGCCCAGCGAGCCGACGTCGTGGATCATGTGCCACAGGTGCTCGGCGAACTTGTAGGCGTACAACACGCCCGCCGCGATCAACCCGATGTAGAGCGGCGCCTGCACCCAACGGCTGGCGAAGATCAGCTTCTCCACGAGCGCCTGTCCGGGAGGCGAGGAAGGGGCGGGGCGGGGCGGAGAGCTGGAGGGCTCGGAATGGGCCATGGCGCCGCGCACTATGGCCACTCGGCGCAGCCGGGCACAAGTGCTTCGGCGGCTTGGCGCGGGCGACCTGCGATCGTCGGGGACGCCCCCCGTGTCTGACCTCGTGGCAGTGTTCGGAACCTGTACGAAGTTGCTATTGACGTGGCGCATTCCGGGGCATCGCGCCCCTACATCAAGCCAGCACCATGGACGCTTGTACGCGTGTGGCTGCTGTCTCAAGGCTGAATCACAAATAACTAGCTAGAAACAAGATAGGACATTTCATGCTCAATCTGCAGCATTGCCACCAGTTTCGGAACAGCGCAGTCTTCTTGCCTGCCGAGACCTGGGACAGGGTCGGCGCGAGGGCGATCTTCGATGCGCTCCGCACCCTTGCCCCGTGCGACGACCGCCCTGAACCCAGCGAGGCGCTCAGGCGACTGGTCGAGGCCTGTCTCGCGGAGCAGCCCGTCGCGCTGTCCCAAGTGCCGCCGCGCGGGTTGAACGACGGCCCGCGCTTGCGGGTGCGATCGTGGCCCATCGACGAGGTCGGCTTGGTGCTCGAGGTCGTGCCTCACTGGGGACGAAGCGCCGGTTGGGATCGACGCCTGCACTTCGAGGTGTTGCGGTGCGAAGTGGATGGACCGCGCGTCCTGCATGGCATCGAGCGCTTGGTCCACGGCCTCGTGGGTGGCGAGGGGGCCGCGGGGCTCGATGACCGCGACCAGGATTACTTGAAGCAGCTGCCCTCGCCCGCCTTCGATGCGCCGCGGCGTTGGCGCGAATGGCGAGACCTGCTCGACTGCCTCAAGGACATCGAAGCCTCCAAGTCCCTCCGGCTCGACGCGGTGGTGGTCGGCGGGGATCAGGCGGCCCCCGACGAGGACTGCATGCACGACGGAGGATCCGTCGATGCCATGCCGCGCGGCGGCGAGGTGCTGATGCTCGAGTTGTCGGCCAGCCCGTCGCGCGCGGAAGGCGAGAAGTTGCGCGCGACACCCTTGCAGCTGGTCGTTCGAGGACGCGAGCACGAGATCGAGTTGGATGGCGAGGTCGCGGCCAATTCCGGCGAGGGCGGACATGTCGAGCGACCGCGCTTGCGCGTGCGCGGGCGCCGCGGCAAGCGCCTGCCCAGGGTCGTCGCTGGCGAAGACGTGCAACTCGTGGGCGCACCGGACGCGACCTGCCTCGATCGCCAAGGCGCCGCGCTCGAAGCCCTGCTCGAAGGACGCGCCGCGAATCCCCGCTTCGTGCAGTCGCTGATCAACCCGCGCGAGGCGGGCGAGTTGGATGAAGGAACATGGCCGCGCATCGAAGTGGAGCCGGCTTTGGCGCGCGACCTCAATGCCGCGCAGCGCCGCGCCGTGGAGATCGCGTTGTCGCGGCGGGAGATCTCGCTCGTGTGGGGGCCCCCGGGCACCGGCAAGACGCAGGCGATCGCGGCCATGTGCCAATCGGCCGCGCGAGCGGGCCTGCGCGTGCTGGTGGCCTCGCAGTCGAACGTGGCCGTCGACAACGTCATCGAGCGCGTCATGGACCTGCGCGGAGTGCGGGCGTGGCGCATGCCGCAAAAGGACATGGGCAAGTTGCAGCGCGCGGTGCTGCCCGTCGTGGGGCCGGCGGCGGTGACCAAGCTGCTCGAGCGCGTCGAGCCTTTCGAGGACGACTTGGCGCACGGGCCCGCGGGCGAGCTCGCCGCGATCGTGGAGCGCTTCAAGGCGGACAGCAGGAGTTCGGCGCGCATGCATGCGCCCGCCAACGAGGATCTGCTGGATGCGGCCTACCGTCGTTCGGCGAATGTCGTCGGAGCGACCTGCTCCCAGGCGGCCAAGTTGGCCAAGGAACACGCGATCCCCCGCTTCGACCTGGTCATCATCGACGAAGTCAGCAAGGCCACGATGGTCGAGATGCTGCCCGCGCTGGTCCTGGCGCGCAAGGCGGTGTTCGTGGGCGACCACCACCAACTGCCCCCGATCTTCAAGGACGACGAGCAATCGCTGGAAGAGACGATCGACCAGTCGAATGGCCGGTTGGACAAGGACCGCATCGGGCGCGCGAAAGCGTTGGTCGAGGAGTCGTGGTTCCAGCAAGCGGTCGACCAGGGCCGGGACCGTCCGGACTTGCTGGTCATGTTGGACACGCAGTATCGCGCCGCGCCGCGCATCAGCGCTGCCTATGCGCGCTTCTACAAGCAGGTCCAAGGCGGCTTGAAGGATGGCGTGGAGGCGAGCGCACGCGCCTTGCCCCTGCCGCTGGAGCTCGCAGGCCTGCGACTGGGCGTCGAGCAGGGCATCGCGTGGTTCGACACGGGGCGCATCTGTCGCGAGGAGCCGAGCGGCACTTCGCGCCGCAACCAAGGCGAAGCGTGCTTCGTGATGCAGGCGCTGTTGGCGCTCGGCAAGCAAGCGCGTTCGATCCGGCCGGAACTCTGGAGTCGCGGCCGCATCGCCGGTGCCTTGGTGGGCCAACGCGCGATCGTGCTGCGTGAAGGACTGGACAAGTCGCAGCAGCGCCAGCACGGCCCTGGTCCGAGAGGCCTGCACCCCACCTTGTGGATCGAAGGTCGCGAGGTGTCCGACGACCACCTCCTCGTGGAGGGCGAGCGCTACGAGCACGGTCCCGCGCTCGAAGTGGCCGTGGCGACCTTCTACAAGGCCCAGAAGGACTTGTTGCAGTCGCTGGCGAGGAGGGAACGCGGCTTGGTCGGCCTGCGCGTCAAGATCGACAGCGTCGACAGCTTCCAAGGCGCCGAGGCCGACATCGTGTTGTTGAGCATGGTGCGCACGGGCTTCAAGCCCGATTCGCCCTTCGTGACCGAGTTTCGTCGCGTGAACGTGGCCATGTCGCGCGCGAAGAGGCTCTTGTGCCTCGTTGGCGCGCTGGAGGACTTCCGCAAGGCGCGCGTGCGCCTGCCGGGCGTCGCGCAACCAGTGCACGTCTACGAGGAGATCCAGCGCCACATCCAGTCGTGCGGAGGCATCCATCGGCTGTGATGCGACGTCGTCCACTCGTTCGACTCTCCAAGGACCCACGCGCAAGGCACGCAAGAACCATGAAGTACAGCAACCAAGGCACATACGACGCGCAAGTCGTCTACAACCCCTGGCTCCTGCCGATCGAGCGCCTGGCGCTCGAGTTGGCGAAGCTCGACCCGCACGGCCAACTCGACGAACATGTCTGCCGATCCAGCGGCCTCGGTTCGACGCGCATGCTCGACTGCGCTCGCGCCCAGCTCGACAGGGATGGCCTGCTCGAACGAGCGGAGGAGGCCGGTTGGTCGGTGACCAGCGCCGGCAAGGAGTGTCTCGCCCTCGGACGAAGACGCGCCGAGGAAGCCTGCTTCATCCTGCACGCGGTCCCGCCGACGCTTGCGTGTGGAGATGAGCGCGAGTTGAGTTCGCCGGAGGAGTTGGCTCGCCTTCCGGAATTGCTGCGCGACAACGACCATGGCGTGCTGCGCGGCACGCCGACGCGCGTCCGGTTGCGGCGCAATCAAGATTGACGCTTGCTAGGCCTCGCGCAGCGCGCCGGAGAGCAGCTCGGCGAGTCGTGCGAGCGCGCGGCCGCGGTGGGAGACGGCGTCCTTCTCCTCGGGCTCCAGTTCGGCGAAGCCGCGGCCGGACTGGGGCAGGCCGGGTTCGGCGAACTCGAACAAGGGGTCGTAGCCGAAGTCGCGCTCGCCGCGCGGGGCGTGCAGGATGCGGCCGTGCGCTTCGCCGCGCGCAAGCAAGGCGATGGAGCCGTCGGGGCGCGCCAGCGCCAACACGCACACGAAGCGCGCGCCGCGCCGTTCGTCGGGCACGCCCGAGAGGTCTGCCAACAGCTTGGCGTTGTTGGCGGCGTCGTCGCCGTGACGGCCGGCGTAGCGTGCGGACAACACGCCCGGCGCGCCGCCTAGAGCATCGACCTCGAGTCCGGAGTCGTCGGCCAGCGCCCACATGCCGCGCGCGCGCGCCGCCTCGCGCGCCTTCTTCCGGGCGTTGCCTTCGAAGTCCGGCGCGTCCTCGACTGTGTCGGGGATGCCGCCCACCTCGGCGGGCACCACCAATTGCACGCCGAGGTGCTCGAGGCGCCGGCGCAGCTCGACCAGCTTCTTCTTGTTGCCCGAGGCGACCAGCAAGGGCGGCAGGACCTGGTCGTTCATGTCAAGGAAAATTGACGGAGCCCCGTCAGATGCCCAGCGCGGACTTCTGCGCGACGAACACCGCCTGGCATCCGGCCGCGCCGGCCGCGAGCATGCTTTCGAGTTCGTCCTTCGAGAATGGGGCGCCTTCGGCCGCGCCCTGCACCTCGACGAAGCGTCCGTCGCCGGTCATGACGAGGTTCATGTCCGTCTCGGCCTTCGAATCCTCGGCGTAGCACAGGTCGCACAGGACCTCGCCCTCGACCACGCCCACCGACACGGCGGCGAGGCCGGTCTTGAGCGGGAAGCCGCGCAGCAAGCGCTTCTTGTCCATGTGGGAGAACAAGTCGTGCAGCGCCACCCATGCGCCGCTGATGGCGCAGGTGCGCGTGCCGCCGTCGGCCTGCAGC
>SXXH01000218.1 GCA_005789645.1 Planctomycetia bacterium | reverse complement strand
GCCACCGAGCTCGGTCGGGTGCTCGACTACGTGCAGCGCATCGCGCTGGCCCACGAAGGAGTCGCCTTCGAGCTCCTGCACGACAAGAAGCGCGTGTTCGACTGCGAGCAGGGCATGGACCTGCGCGCGCGTGCGCCGCGCCTTCGGCGCCGAGCTCGCCGACGCGCTGGTCGAGGTGCGGGCGCAGGACGGCCCCGTGGCGCTCGCGGGTTGGGTCGCGCCGCCGCGCTTCGCGCGCTCCGACGCCTCGCGCCAGATGTGGTTCTTGAACGGCCGCAGCGTGCGCGACAAGGTGCTCCTGCGCGCGCTCAAGGACGGCTACCGCGGGTTCTTGTTCGACAGTCGGCAACCGTCGGCGTTCCTGCATCTCTCGATGGACCCGTCGTTGGTCGACGTGAACGTGCACCCGGCGAAGACCGAAGTGCGCTTCCGCGACGAGCGGCGCCTGTTCGGCTTCCTCGTGCACCACCTGCGCGCGTCGGTGGCGCGTTGCGACATCGCGACGCCCGGCGCGCGACTGGTGGACGCCACCTTGCGACGCGAGTCGCGCGGCGCCGAGTTCGACTACGAGTCCGCGGGACGCGGACTGCCCGCCGATTCGACGCGGCTTTCCGTGCGCGAAGCACCCTCCGCCTCGTCGCGCTCCGCGTCCGAGGCTTCCATTCCCGTCGTCGCAGCGCCCGCCGTGGGACGCCTGGAAGCCTCCTTGCCCGCCGCCGTCACCGCGCGGCCGGTGCGCGCGGGCGCGCCGCTGCTGCAAGTCGCCCGCACCTACCTCGTGCGCGAGATCGAGAACGGCTTCGAAGTCATCGACCAGCATGCGCTGCACGAGCGCATCCAATACGAGGACCTCTTGGCGCGCCTGCGCGCCGGAGCGCTCGAGTCCCAGCGCCTGCTCCTGCCCGAGCTGGTCGAGGTGGCGCGCAGCGAGTGCCAGCTCCTGCTGGGTCGCGTCGGCGAGCTGGCGCGCGTGGGCATCGAGTTGTCGGCCATGGGCGAGTCCACCATCGCCCTGCATGCGTTGCCCGCGCGCCTCGCGCGCCCGCGCGTCGCGGCCATCGTGCGCGATCTCGTGGCGTTGCTCGCCGACGAACGCCAGATCGACGCCGAGCGCCTGCTCGAGGCCGCCCTGCAACGCGCCGCCTGTCGCTCCTCCGTCATGTCGGGGGACGAACTCGACCAGGACGAGATGCAGGGCCTGCTCGCGCGCGGCGCGACGCTCTTGTCGGACCAGACCTGCGTCCACGGACGGCCCACGCGCGTGCGCTTCGCGCTGGCGGACCTCGAACGCGCGTTCGACCGCCGCTGAGATCGCGCCTTTGGCCGCGGTCCTCGTCGAGGCGGCGCCCGGCGCGGCTGGCCAGAGGGCCGGCGGTCGCGCACCGCGGCGAACCTGTCAAATAAACTTGACGCCAGCCGGCTTCAGCCGCCTTCCTTCCCGGGCTTTCCCGACGGGGTTCGAGCTTCGGTTCCGCCCGCGCCTGTTCCCTCGGGCGCGAGTTGCCCGGGCGTGAATTGCCCGGGCGCGAACGCGGGCTTGAGGCTCGCGCCGCGCAGGTAGCCATCCATGCCCGCTTCCGCGCGCAGCTTGCCTTGCGGACCGATGCCGTGGACGGCGAAGTGGTGCGGAACGAGGATGCCATCGACCAGGCGGTGGTCGCGCAACGCCACGTGCAGGGTGGGCGCCGCCGCCGAGGGAGGGCCACCGGCTTCGCCTGCGCGCAGTTCGGCGAGTTGCGCCTGCTCGACGAGCCCCAGCGCGCGGTCGTATCCGAGCAGCGCGCGCACCATGCCCGAGGGCCGGCGCTCGGCCTCTGGCGGCAGCGCCAGATCAGGCGTCTCGACCAGCAACCAGGCTAGTTCGCCGGCGCGCGCCATCAGCGCTTCGTTGGGGCAGGTGGGGGCCGTGGCGCCTGCGACGCGCCGCAGTCGCAGCGCGCGCAAGTCGAACAAGCTCGCCACCGTGCGCGCCAGCGCCAGCCCTTCGTCCAGCGCTCGTCGATCCTCCTTGTGTTCGCGCGCGACGCCCAGCTCGATCAGCTCCGTCGGCGTGCGCGACGAGTCGACCAGCCAATCGCCCTTGGGCCCGCGCAGGAGTTCGCGCTTGCGGCCAGTCGACAAGCGCAAGTGGTCGGGCGCCAGCCATTGCCAGCGCGCATCCGGCAGGTCGTTGCGCGCGCCTTCCGCGCCGCGGTAGCGCAGGTCGACGCGCAGGTCGAAGCCCTGCAGGGGATAGGGATCGGCCAGCTTGGCGCGCGGCGCGGCGCGCAAGAGCTCGAAGGCCTTGCGCGCATCCTCGGCCGTGGAAGTCGGCATCTTGCCCGGCGCCAGCGCGGCGCCGTCCACGTCGAGCCAAGCCGCAGCCGCTGGCGTGGCGGCTGTCGTCGGCGCCGGCGGGGGCGGCGGCGGAGCGCCCTCCTGCGCGATGGAGGTGGGCGCGACGAGGATCGCGGTCGTGGTGGCGAGCAGCGCGGCGGAGATCAGCAGGGGCGTCATGCTGGAAGTACTGTACGCAAGGCGGCGCACCTTGCGAGCGACCACGCGCGCGGCCCTGCGGGCTGCTAGGCTGGCCGTCTTGGAATCGCATCCGGATCCGTTGCGCGGCCTGCGCTTGCGCGCCATCGTCGGCGCCACGGGCGTGGGCAAGAGCGCCTTGGCGCTCGCGCTCGCTCGCCGTCACGGCTTGGAGCTGGTCTCGCTCGATTCGATGCAGGTCTACCGCGGCCTCGACATCGGCACCGCCAAGCCGGACGCGGCCGAACGCGCGCTGGTTCCGCACCACATGCTGGACTGCGCCGACCCCCGCGAGCGCTACGACGCCTCGCGCTTCCTGCACGACCTCGGCCAAGTGCTCGAGGGCTGCGTCGAGCGCGGGGCCACGCCCTTGTTCGTCGGCGGCACGGGCTTCTACCTCAAGCTGCTCATGCATGGACTTGCGCCCGACATCCCCGGCGACGACGCGTTGCGCGAGAAGTTGCGCGCACGACTGGCGCGCGAGGGACAGGAGCGACTGCACGGCGAACTGCTGCGCCTCGATCCGCCGACCGCGCTGCGCATCCACCCCAACGACCACTACCGTCTGCTGCGCGCGCTCGAGATCCACGCGCTCACCGGCAGCGCGCCCAGCGCGTTGAAGACGCAGTGGGCCGCTCCGGCGCGTCCGGCGCGGCTCGTGTGGCTGGACTGCGCGGTGGAGGAACTCGACGAGCGCATCAGGGATCGCGCGCGCGCCATGTTCGCGGCCGGCTGGGCGGAGGAGGCGCGCAAGCTGGAGGAGGCGCGCCAGCTCGGGCCCACGGCTTCCGCCGCGCTCGGCTACCGCGAGGCGGCGCTCGTCGCGCGCGGCGAGTTGCCGTTGCGCTCGGCCATCGACGCCATCGCGCTGGCGACGCGCCAGTTCGCGCGCCGCCAACGCACGTGGTGGCGCAAGTTCGACGCGACGCGCCTCGAAGCCGCCGCGGACACGCCGGGCTTCGAGCGGCTGTGCCGCGAGGCGGCGCGCGCCCTCGAACTGCCCGCGACCAACGGCGGATAGGGCCTGGAAACGCGCCAGCCGCGGCCAAGGGCCACGGCTGGTGCTGGTCGACGCGGGCGCCTCCGCGGGGCCCGGCTCACTGCGGCTGCAGCGGGTTGTCCGGGTTCTCGTTGAACACGTGGCGCTGGACAGTCGTGCCCACCGCAGACATCTGGCGGCCTTGGAAGGCCCAGAAGTCGTCGCCATCGCGGTCCTGGCGGTAGTTGAACGCGTGGTTGCCCATGCGCAGGCCGACCGAGCGCGGATTCCAGTGGTCGTCGTAGTGCGTCTTCGAGCTCGTGCAGGAAGCAGCGCCGACGAGGAGGGCCAGACCGAGGACGGTGGGGTTCAGCTTCATGGATTCGAGGGGGGCTGGCGCCAGCCAGGTGGCGGGCGCGGGCGAGTGATTGTGCTGGGTGTCTCCGGCGAAGTCAACGCAGGAGGCGCCTGCAGGAGGCGCCCACTTCAGGCGCCCCCTTCAGGCGCCCACTTCCCTGGGGAGGCCCCGAGGGACCGCCGGGGACCTCGAAGGACTGCTGGTGGAGACGCCCGAGGCTGCAGGCACCACGGGCTGGAGCACCTTGGGGGCGCCGGGATCCGCTGGATGGTGGCGTACCGGTCCTTCGGAGAGGAGTACCGCCGCGGACCGGCGTTGGTAACCATGGGCCCATGCAATCCTCTCGTCGCAAGAGCGAGCGCCTCGGCGTGTACGGAGGAAGCTTCGACCCTCCGCACCTCGGGCATGTGCACGTGTTGCTCGCGGCCATGAATCACGGGGGCTTGGACCGGTGCTTGGTCGTGCCGGCCGCGCGTTCGCCGTTCAAGGCCAAGGGGCCCGCCGTGGACGACGCCACGCGCCTCGAACTCGTGCGCGCCGCCTTCGCGGGCTTGAAGGGCGTCGAGGTCGATGCGCGCGAGCTGGAACGGCCGCCGCCTTCCTACACGATCGACACGCTGCGCGAACTCGCCGCCGAGCAAGGCGGAGCGCGACTGGTGCTGGTGCTGGGTGCCGACAACCTGCCCGATTTGCCGCGCTGGCGCGAGGGCCGCGCGATCCTCGAGCTGGCCGAGCCCTTGATCGTGCCGCGCGGCGAACCGCGCGCAGTGGTGTTGGAGCGCGCCGCGCGGGGACTCGACGAAGCCACGCGGGCTTCGCTCGAGCGCGGTTGGCTGGATGTGCCCGTCGTGCCGACGAGCTCGACCGACTTGCGCGAGCGCCTGGCGCGGGGCGACGAGTCCGCCTTGGCGGAGCTGCCGCCCGCCGTGGCGAGCCTCCTCGTGGAGCGCGGTTGGTACGGGTGGAGCCCCTGAGCTTGGAATGGTCCCCGCACGCATGCGCCGCGCTGGTCGCGGCGCTCTCGGTCGTGGCGTTCATGCGCTGGCGCGCGCTTTCCGACGACGGATCGGGGGAGCGCGAGCGCAAGCAGCAACCGCGCGCCGTGCCGCTGGCCCTCGGGCCGGCGCTCGCCATCGCGGCGCTCCCGGCGCTCGCGTGGAGCGGCGCGGGCGCCACGCCCTTCGGCGTCGTCGCGGCCTCGGCGCTGCTGCCGGGCCTGTTGGCGGCCTTCGCGCTGGGGCTGTGCGACGACTTGCTTCCGCGCGGCCTGCCGCCATCTGTCAAGTTTGCTGGACCATGCGCCGCGGCCGCGCTGCTGGCGCTCGGCAGCGGATTGCCGGCCGAGGAGGCCGTCGTGCTGGGCGCCTTGGCGCTGGTCGCCGCCAATGTGTCCAATACATTTGACAACGCCGATGGAGCCTGCCTGCTCGCGCCCGGCGCCGCCTGCCTGCTCTCGGCCCATCCGGCGGGGGCGGCGGTGGCGGCCCTGCTGCCCTTCAACCTGGCGCGCGGGGGGGCGCGCGCCTACCTCGGCGACTCGGGCTCCCACTTGCTGGGCTTCCTCGCCTGCTGCCTGCATCCATGGGCTTGGTTGGGCCTCGTCCTGCCGGCCATCGATCTCGCCTGCGTGTCCGTCGCGCGCCTGCGGGCCGGCGTCGCGCCTTGGCGCGGAGATCGTCGACATCTCGCCCACCGCCTGCAGCGCGCCGGGCTTGGTCGGATGGCCGTGGCGTCCTGGCTGGGCTTGCTCGGGCTGTTGCCGTGGTGCGCCGCGTTGGGCGTCGGGAGACTCGGCTTGGAACCGGCCCAAGGCGCCATGGGCGGAGCAGGCGCGTGCCTCGCCCTCTATGCGCTGCTTTGGCGTCGCGGGAGGTCGGAGGCTGGCCGCCAAGCTTGACGGGAAGGGCCGCTTTCCCGACTATTCTCCGCCCTCAGCGCGTCCCGCACGAGTCCTGCCGATCCGCAGGCCGGCGAGGCCGCTGCCGGCCGGACTTCCGCCGTGGCCTACCCCCTGACCGCCATCATCTCCGATCTGCATGCCAACATGCCGGCCATCGAGACGGCGGTGGCGGATGCCGTGGCGCGCGGCGCCGAGCGCTTCCACTGCCTCGGCGACATGGTGGGCTACGGGGCCGAGCCGCTGCAGGCGGTGCGTCGCGTGCGCGCGCTGATCGCCGGCCGGGGCGCCGCGCGCGAGCTGCTGCCCGGGTTTTGCCTGAAGGGCAACCACGAGGCGGCGCTGATCGACACGGAGCAGGACAGCGACTTCAATCCCAAGGCGCGCGCCGCCATCCGTTGGACCAAGGAGGCGCTCGGGGTCGAGGGTTTCGAGCCGTTCGACTGGATCGATTCCCTGTCGCCCGAGGCGCTGGACGAATCCGCCATGTGGGCGCACGGTTCGCCACGCGATCCCCTGCGGGAGTACATGCTGCCGCGCGATCGCGCCAATCCCGACAAGATGCGCGCTTGCTTCGCCGCGTTGCGCGCGAAGCAGCGCCTCGTGTGCTTCGTCGGCCACAGCCATGTGCCGGCGATCTACTTCGAGGACGGGCGCATGTATCGTCCGACCGGCACGACGACGCCGCTGGACCTCGGGCTGTCCGATTCTTGCCGCGCGATCGTCAACGTGGGCTCGGTCGGGCAGCCGCGAGACGGCGATCCGCGACTCTCCTACTTCTTGTGGGACGGGAAGCGGCCGAGCTTCGTGCGTCTCGACTACGACCATGAAGCGGCGGCGGATCGCATCCGCGCCGTGAAGGACCTGCCCGAGTTCCTGGCGGAGCGACTCTCGGTCGGACGCTGAAGCGTCCGCGAAGAGCGGCGCGCCGCGCGCACGCCCCGCCTGCACGAAAATCGCCGAACCGCACGACACCACCCACCGTGGACAAACGCTTCCTCTCCGCGCTGCTCCTGTGCTTCGTCATCGTCGTTGGCTGGGGCATCTTGTTCCCGCCGCCCGAGAAGCCCGCGGCGCCGACCACTTCCGACGCGGCCGCCGCCGCCACATCGACCGCGGTGGTGTCCGCCGCCGAGCCGACCAAGCCCGTGGAAGGCGCGCGCGTGCTGCGCGAAGAGGTTGAACGCGTCGAGACGCTGGTGCTTGGCGAGGGCGCCCAGCGCTGGCGCATCGTCGCCACCAACCGCGGCGGCTCGATCGCCGAGTTGCGCCACGCGGCGTTGGTCCAGGACGCCAGCCTCCCCGGTTCCGAGCGCCAAAAGCCCGAGAACTGGGCGCTGGTCTTGTCGACCGTCGACGACGGCAAGCAGGGTTCGCGCTCGCTCGCGCTGCGCGCGTCGCCCTCGGCCGAGCTCGTCGCGGGCAAGGAGCTCGACACGGCCTTGTGGACGATGGCGCTGGTGCCCGACGCTTCGGCTCCGCGCGGCGTCGAGTGGCAGTACGCTCCGGGCACCGGGGTCGTCTACGTCAAGCGCTTGCTGGCCGACGCGGGCGCCAGCCGCCTGCGCTTCGAGCTCGAGATCAGGAACGAGTCGTCGAAGGAGGCCGCGGGCCGCCGCGACTTCACCTTCGTGCCCGCCACGGGCATGCCCTACGACTCGGGCGACTCGTTCTACATGGAACCGTCCGCCGTCGCCTGGGCGCCCGTCGCCGGCGACGAGGCCGGCGCCTTCGCCACGCGCAACTACACGCCCGACGCGAGCGAACGCTTCGGCGCCTTGTCCGTCGGACTGCCCGTCGGCTGGGTCGGCGCGCACAACAAGTACTTCGCGGCGCTCTTCTCCGGTCGCGGCGACGCGGATCGGGCGGCCATCGTCGGCACGAGCTGGCGCGCCCTCTATGACGCGCCCTTCCACGCCAAGGACAAGCAGACCGATGGTTGGCGCCAGATGGAGGCGGAAGTGGCGCTCGGCCTCGACCTGCCGCTCCTCGGCGAATCGCGCAGCTGGACCTTCGATCTGTACGCGGGTCCCAAGGATCGCTCCGAGCTGCAGGCCGCCTCGCCGGACCATCGGCACCTCGCCGACCACGACCTCGGCTTCTTCGCCGGCATCGCCAAGGCGCTCTTGGCGATCATGGGCTTCTTCCACGGGCTGACGAACTCGTGGGGGATGGCCATCATCCTGCTGACCCTGTTCGTCCGCCTGGTGCTGTTCCCCATCAACCGCCGCTCGCAGACGGCGATGGCGAAGTACCAGAGCAAGATGAAGCGCGTCCAGCCGCGCATCGAGGAGCTCAAGAAGCGCTTCGAGAAGGATCCCGCGCGCCTGCGCCAGGAGCAGGCCAAGGTGATGCAGGAGGAGGGCGCCTTCCCGCCGCTCGGCGGCTGCCTGCCGCCGCTGCTGCAGATCCCGATCTTCATCGGCTTGTTCAAGGCCGTGGGCGTGTCCTTCGACCTGCGCCAGGAGTCCTTCCTCGGCATCGTGCGCGACTTGTCGCTGCCCGACCAGCTGCTGCCCCTGGGCACGGAGCTGCCGCTGGTGGGCTCCGCGCTGAACGTGCTGCCGCCCCTGATGGTGGTGATGTGGATCCTGCAGCAACGCAGCATGCCGCGCCCCACGGAGGAGCAGGCGCTGATGATGTACAAGATGATGATGTGGATGCCCGTGGTGATGGGCGTCTTCCTCTACAACTACGCCGCGGGCTTGTCGCTGTACATGATCACGCAGTCGACTCTCGGCATCATCGAGATCAAGGTCATCAAGAAGTACTGGCCGCTCGACGACAAGGAAGAGCCCAGGAAGGACGGCTTCTTCTCCAAGCTGATGAAGGCCCAGCAGGAGAAGATGGAGGAGTTGCAGAAGGCGCGCGGCAAGGGGCGCTGAGCGTCGACCATGGCGCCTTCGCCGGAACCGACGGCAGCGCCGCGCTCGACCATCGCCGCGCTCGCCACGCCTCCCGGCGGCTCGTCGCGCGCCATCGTGCGCCTTTCGGGTCCGCGCGCCTTCGCCATCGCGGGCGCGTGCTGCGTGGCCGGAGGGCCGGTGGAAGCGCTGCCGCGCGGACTGTTCCGGGTGCGCTTCGACGATGGGGCGCAACGGCAGGACGCTTGGCTCCTGTGCATGCGCGCGCCGCGTTCGTTCACCGGCGAGGACGTGGTCGAGCTGCACGTGCGCGGCGCGACACCGCTCGCCGAGGCGGCGCTGGCGCGCGTCCTGGCGTTGGGCGCGGAGCCGGCGCGTCCCGGCGAGTACGCGCGTCGCGCCTT
>SXXH01000217.1 GCA_005789645.1 Planctomycetia bacterium | reverse complement strand
GATGCGCCAAGCCGCGAGGCGCGACAGCGCGCGGCCGCGCGTCGAGAGGAACACGCGCGGCTGGCGCGCGGCGCCGGGCAGTTCGCGGCGCGGGCCTTCGATCCAAGCCTGCAGCGCCTCGCGCGCAGGCGCGCCCAGCGGCACCACGCGCATCTTGCGGCCCTTGCCGAAGAGCCGCGCCATGGAGACGCGTGCATCGAGGTCGTCGAGCGCGAGGCCGACGACCTCGGCCACTCGACCGCCGCAAGCGTAGAGCGTCTCCAGCAAGGCGCGGTCGCGCGCGTGGCGCGCCGGATCGTCCTGCGCGTGGGGGCATTGGAGCAACAGCTCGACCTCGCTCCGCGACAAGGCCTTGGGCAGCGGCTTGCCGAGGCGCGGCGCGTCGAACAGCGCCGTCGGGTCGCTGCTCAGGCGGCCTTCCGCCACGAGGAAGCGCACGAAACGGCGCAGCGAGGAGAACTTGCGCGCCACGCTGGTCTCTCTCGCGCCCGACTGGCGCAGGTGCTCAAGCCAGCGGACGACCTGCTCCGGTGCGAGCTCCGCCAGCGGCTGCGCGCCCCGCCAGGCGAGGAGGGCGGCCAGATCCGCGCGATAAGCCGCGACGGTCGAGCGCGACAGTCCGTCCTCGACCCGGATCGCCTCTAGGAAGTCGACGAGCGCCGCGTCGTGGCCGCGCTGTTCGTCGGCTGGATGGTTCGTCTCGGGTGCCAAGGCCGCGGCGATCCTGCGCGAGCGCCGTCCCGGCCTCAAGACCCGAGCCGCAGTCCTCGCCGCGGGAGGCCAGCGGGACGAGGCTCGCGGTCGGTGGTGGACGGCGCCGTCCGCGTGGCTATACTGCCGCCCCTCTTTCCGCGCCCCGGCGCCCGGAGTCTCCCTAGCGGGGCGCTCCTCGAGGCACCGCGGGCTTCATCCAACATCCTTGCCCGCCGGCACCCCGCCCGCCCACATGGCCTCCACCAAGAAGCTGACGCCGAAGGAACTGCAGGAAGCAGAAGAGCGACTGCGCACCATGCTGCAGATCGTGTCTGGCGACATCGACCAGCTGGAGGAGGAGGCGTTGGGGGAAGACAACCCCATCGCCGACACCACCGGCGAGGCGGGCACCGATAGCTTCTCGATGGAGATGAACCTCGAGCTGCTCGAGCGCGACGAGAACACGCTGCGCGAGATCTACGAGGCGCTCGACCGCATCAAGGATGGCACCTACGGCATTTGCGAGGGGTGCGAGTGCATGATCGGCAAGGAGCGCCTCAAGGCCATGCCGCACACGCGCAACTGCATCGATTGCCAGCGCAAGGCGGAGCAGGGCTTGCTCTGATCAAATCCTAGCCGATCAGTCCTGATCCGCCCTGATCCGACCGCCCGCCACGCGGACGACTTGGCGCTACGCGCTTCGACGCGAAAGCCAAGTCCGCATCCGCCGCCGCGCGGCGCCTCCCCAGCACCGATGCCGCAGTTCGCACCTTCGCGCCTCATCGCTCGCCGCTTCGCGATCGTGCTGACCCTCGTGGTCCTTGATCTGTGGAGCAAGGAGGCCGCCTTCGATTGGTTGCAGCGCTTGTCGGAGCAGGGACAACTGGTCGCCGATCCCTGCGAGCGCGGCCACTTCCGCGTGCCGCTGGTCGGGGACTGGCTGGCGTTCATGCTGACGCTCAACCCGGGCGCGGCCTTCGGCCAGTTCGACGAGTTCCCGCACCTCTTGGTGTGGGGCCGCATCGCCGCCTGCCTGTTCCTCGCGTGGCTCCTCGTGCGCGCCCCCGTCGGTCGGCCGTGGCACAACGCCGCGTTGCTGCTCGTCCTGGCCGGCGCGCTCGGCAACTTGTGGGACAATCTGGTGCGCGCGCGCGACCTGGCGCTCGATCGTTGGTATGTCGACCATCCCTACGGCCCGGTGCGCGACTTCATCGACGTGTACTTCCACGCCTTGCCCTTCGTCGACGGCCCGTGGCACTTCCCGACCTTCAACGTGGCCGACTCCTGCATCACGGTGGGAGCGATCCTGTTGATCCTGACGGGCTTCGGCAGCCAACAGGAACCGGCCCGCGAGCGGGGTTGAGGCGAGCCGTTGCCCCGGCCTTGGGCGGGGCTTAGAGTCCAACCGAGCGACATGGCCGACCTGCGCACCACGATCGGGACCCTCCAGTTGAGGAACCCCGTCATGTCCGCCTCCGGGACCTACGGGCACGGATTGGAGTCGCAGTTCCTCGCTTCGCCCTCGAGCGTGGGCGCGCTGGTTTCGAAGACCGTCACCTTGAAGCCGCGCCACGGCAACCCCGTGCCGCGCATCTGCGAGACCGAAGCCGGCTTCCTCAACTCGATCGGGCTCGAGAACAAGGGCGTCGCCTACTACGTCGACCACATCCTGCCGGACGTGCGCGAGGCGGACACCTTGATCGTGGCCAACATCGGCGCCGAGTCGATCGAGGACTTCGTCGAGATGGCGCGCCTGCTCGCCGGCCGCGAGGAGATCGACGCCTTCGAGGTCAACCTCTCCTGTCCCAACGTGCAGGACGGCAAGCTCCCGTTCGCCACGGATCCACGCACGGCCTCGCGCGTGATCGAGGGCGTGAAGCGCGCCACGACGAAGCCCGTGTGGGCCAAGCTGAGCCCCAATGTCACGCGCATCGGCGACATGGCGCGCGCGGTCGAGGAGGCTGGCGCCGACGCCGTCACGGCGGTCAACACGGTGCTGGGCATGAAGGTCGATTGGCGCACCGGCAAGCCTGGTCTCGCCACCGTGCAGGGCGGCTACTCGGGCGTCGCGATCAAGCCCATCGCCTTGCGCTGCGCTTGGGAATGCGCGCGCAGCGTGTCGATCCCCGTCGTGGGCTGCGGCGGCATCATGACCGCCGAGGACGCGCTGGAGTTCCTGGTCGTCGGCTGCCGCGCGGTGCAGCTCGGCACGGTCAACTTCTCGGATCCCGGCTTGGTCGGGCGGGTGGCGGGGGAGATGTCCAGTTTGCTTGACAAGCACGGCGTGGCGCGCGCCGCCGACCTGGTGGGCACGCTGCGCCTCCCGGACGCGCTGAAGCCGGCCGCGCGTCCCGAGGCTCCCGCGGCGTCGGGCGCCGCTTGCGCGCCGAAGGGTGCGTGAGGGGCGCGCCATGCGGCTGGAGTCCTTGACACCCGAGTTGCTGCGGCGCGCGATCGCGATCTACCTGCGCGAGGCTTGGCCGGATCCCGCCGGCCCGCGGCCGCGCACCACGGAGAAGGACTTCGAGTCGGTCGTGGACCTGGGCGCCATGTTGGCGCGCTTCGAGCGGCCGCGCGAGAAGCAGCGCCCGGCGCTCGAGCGCTACACGCTGCGCCTCGGCAACGCGCGCTATCCGTTCATGAAGCTCGTCGTGCAGGAGTACCTCGTCGACCGCGAGTACTTCTTGTCGGTCGACACTCACGACGACCTCGAGGTCGGTCCTGACAGCCCCGACTGGAACGCCTGGCAGGAGATCAAGGACCACAACTTGGCCCTCAAGCGCCGCATCGAGGCGGCGTGGGCCAAGGAAGGGCTGCCGACGCACTCGGACCTGCGGCGGCTGGCGCTCGACATCGCGGGAGCCGAACGCGAGGCTTCGAAGAAGGCGCGCCTGCTCGTCGTCGACGACGAGAGCGAGGTGTGCGAGGGCGTCGGGGCGCTCTTGCGATCCAAGGGCTACGAGGTCGAGTGCTACTTCGATGGCCAGACGGTGTGGGACAGGCTCCAACAGGAGCCCCTGCCCGACCTGTTGCTGCTCGACTACGCCATGCCGCGCCTCGGCGGAGACGAGGTGCTGCGGCGCGTGCGCGCCGATGCGCGCTTGTCGCACCTGCCGGTGCTGCTCGCTACCGCCTCCTCGATCGACCTCGAGCGCGTGCCGCGCGCCTCGGGCCTCTTGCGCAAGCCCTATCCGCGCGAAGTGCTGTTCGCGCTGCTCGGGCAGATGCTCGAGCGCCGCGCCCGACCCGCGGGAACCTGACGCCCCGTGGCGCCTCCGCCGGGCGCTCGCGAGGGCTTGCTGGGCCCGTGGGAGCCAGCCTGCGTCGTTCAAAAGCCGCAAAAGCTTGCCGATCGCGCGGTTGCGGTGTGTGATGGACAGCTTGCCCAAGCGCTCCGCCATCCGGCGGCGCCACGGGCTCTACGCGACAATGGACTGGGACTCCCTCTCCGACAAGCTGGGCCAATTCGGCGAATCCATCGGCTCGACCCTCAAGGGCCTGTTCGGCGCTCGCAACGAGCGCATGGTCAAGGGGCTCGGGCCCCTGGTGAAGCAGATCAACGAGCTGGAGGGCTGGGCCAAGGGTCTGTCCGCCGAGCAGTTCCACCAGCAGACCGACGCGTGGAAGCGCCAACTCGCCGCGGGCGAGACGACGCTCGAGGCCGTGCTGCCGCACGCCTTCGCGCTGGTGCGCGAGGCCTCGGTGCGCACGCTCGGCTTGCGCCACTACGACGTCCAACTCGTGGGTGGCATCGTGCTGCACGGCGGCAAGATCGCCGAGATGTGCACGGGCGAGGGCAAGACG
>SXXH01000216.1 GCA_005789645.1 Planctomycetia bacterium | reverse complement strand
CGAGGCGATGAAGGATGGCACCGACGCGGTGGCCGATTGGGCCATCCTCAACGCCATGGTCAACATCGCCTCGGGCGCGTCGTGGGTCAGCTTCCACCACGGTGGTGGCGTCGGCATGGGCTACAGCCTGCACGCCGGCCAAGTGACCGTGGCCGATGGCAGCCCCGAGGCTGCCGCCGCCATCGAGCGCGTCCTGACCGCGGACCCCGGCATGGGCGTCATCCGCCATGTCGACGCGGGCTACGACGAGGCGCTGGCTTGCGCGCGCGCCAAAGGCGTGGACATCCCCGGCTCGACGCGCTGAGTTCCGCCAAGCCGCAGGCAGCGACCCCGGGGCTCGAGTCCCCGTCGGCGACTCAGCGCAGCTGCGGATCGAACGGCAGGCGCGCCAAGACGCCCGTGCGTCCGAGGAGCGCTTGCACGCGCTCGGCCATGCGCGCCGCCTGCAGCGCCGGATGGCCTTGGATGCGCGCCAAGTCTCGGCGCTGGTCCTCCAGCACGTCTTCGATCATCTGTTCGATGAAGTCGAGGTGGGGACGCTCGACGCGCACCGCGGCCTTCTTCTTGCCGCACTTTTCGCGCGCCAGCTCGATGGCGACATCGAGATCGCCCAGCTCGTCGACCAAGCCCAGTTCCTTGGCCTTCGTCCCCGACCACACGCGGCCTTGGGCGATCTCGGCGACATGGGGGCGGTCGAGCTTGCGACCGGCGGCGACGAGGTCGAGGAAGCGCTCGTAGATCTCGTCGACATGGCCTTGGATCAAGGCCAACTGTTCGGGCGACTTGCGCCGCATCAGCGTGTCCCATCCGGCCAGCGGGCTGGTCGAGACCGTTTCTTCGCGCAGCCCGTGCTCGCCAGCTAGGCGCTCGACATTGGGCAGCATGCCGAACACGCCGATCGAGCCGGTGATCGTCTCGGGTTGGGCGACGATGGCGTCGGCGTCCGCGCTGATCCAGTATCCACCCGAGGCCGCGACCGCGCCCATCGACACGACGACGGTCTTGCCTGCGGCCTTGAGTGCCACGATCTCCTGGCGGATGACATCGCTCGCGGTGGCGCTGCCGCCCGGCGAGTCGACGCGCATGACCACGGCGACGACATCGTCGTCGAAGCGCGCGGCGCGCAGCCGACGGGCCAGGTCGTCCCCGCCGATGCCGGCCGCGGAGGAGCCGTCGACGATCTCGCCTTGGGCTTGCACGAGCTCGATCAAGTCGCCGCGCGGCTTCGGGTGGCGGATCCGCCGGGCGTAGGACTCGAGCGCGACTTGCGGCAGGTCGTCCCCTTCGTCGACCTCGGCCACCTGCTTCAACGACGTCAACACCTCGCCGAAGGGTCCGATGCGGCCGATCCACTTGCGCTCGAGTGCTTGCTTGGCCGTCACGATGCCTTCGGTGCGCGCCGCGGCGCGGATCGATTCCAGCTCGAGCCCGCGCGCCTCGGCGATGTCGCCGTACACGCGCGCTTCGATCTCGGCCAAGATCCCCGCGAGTTGCTCGCGGTTCTCGGGGCTCATGTCCGAACGCATGAATGGCTCGACGGCCGACTTGTACTTGCCTACGCGCGTCACCTGCACCTCGACCCCGTACTTGGCGAGCATCTCGCCCATGTAGGGGACATCGATCGAGAACCCGTCGACCAGCACGCTGCCCAGGGGATCCAGCCAGGTTTCATCGGCCACGGAGGCCATCCACAGCGCGCGCTCGTCCAGCGAACCGTAGGCGGCCACCACGGGCTTGCCGTTGCGCCGCGCCTCGTCCAGCGCGTCGCGCACGCACGACAGCGCCGAGTACGAACCCGACACGCCACCGTGCAGGAGGATCGCGGCGATGTCCTCGTCCTCGCCCGCCTCGCGGATGGCCGTGGCGATGTCGCGCGCCGGCAAGGGGTGCGACATCGATCCGGCCAGCAGCGCCTCGAGGCCGGCTTCGTGGGCCTTCTCGGTCACAGGCAAGGACAGGTCGACGGTGAGCACCGTGCCCTTGGACACACCGCTTTCGGAGCCGAGCACGAGCGCCAGCACGCCCGCGAAGAGCAAAGCCAACACGGCGAACACGATGAACAGGATGACGAGCGTCTTCTTCATGGTCGGGAGCGCGCAGGCGGCAGGCCGCGGCGTCGAAGGGCTGGATACGAGGCGTCTTGGCGAAGATTCACAAGGAGCACGATCCAGGCCCGCGTGGATCGCCGCACGTGCCGCAGCCGCCCGGAGCTTGGACGGCGGCCGCACCCGCAGTGGCGGACTTGGCAGGGTTCGCAGTGGCGAAGGTGGAGAAGCGCCGCTCGACCTTGGTGGCGCGGCACACTGGACATTCGATGGCTTCGTCGCCGCGCACGAGTTCCTCGAACTGGGCTTGGCAGGCGTGGCAGACGTACTCGTGGATGGGCATGGCGGCATTGTAGGACGCCGCCCGATGCGCCGGACGGCCCGGTCCGGCGGGGGCGCAGGACGGGGCTCCCTGCGAGCCGCCCGGCCGCCATCCGGCGACCTGCCGCGCTAGACTGACCGGGGCCGTTCCATGTCCTCCGCCTCCCGCCAACTCGGCTCTCGCGCGCAGCCTCGCAGGCTCGTTGGCTGGATCGTGCTGCTCGCCTTCGCCTGGGGCTGGCTCGCCGGGTTGGCGCACCTGTGCGCCGAGAACCACCGCCTGTGCGCCGCGCACGGCGTCGTCGAGCACGCCTCGGCCGAGCTTCCACAGGGGTCGAGGGCGGCGCCGCGCGCCTGCGACGACCACGAGCACGCGCTCGCCGAGGACCCGCGGAGCGAGCACGACGAGGATGCCGGGCCGCGCGACGACGACGCGGGGCACGAGGCGTGCTCGCTCCTCTTGCTGGCCCAGGCCAAGGGCGCCGTCGTGGCCCAGTCGCCCACGCCGGTCGTCTGCGCGGCTCCCGCCGCGTTCGTGCGCGTCGGCGTCCGGCTCGTCGTTCCAGCGGCCGTGGCGCGGCCGCCCTTCACCTACGCTCCCAAGCATTCGCCGCCCGGCGCGGCCTGATTGCCGCGCGCGCCTCGTTCGGCGCGCCATCCCTTGGCGACGCGGGGACTGCCGGTCCGCGCGCCGACGCATGATCCGCGCGCGCCGCCGCAGGCGCGCCGCTGTCTAGTTTGCTTGACGCTTCCCCGTCCGGCCCGCGCTTCCATTCCATCCTCGACATGCAGCCCGACCGCTTCGACGACCTCGCTCCCTCGACGGAGCAGGCCCGTTTCCACCAGAACCAAGCCCCCGCGCACGCCGCTTGCGCTCACCACGCGCCACCGCATCCCGATTTGCGCGGCGGCTTCGACTCGTTAGTGGCGCCCCACCTCGAGCACCTGCACAAGGTGGGGGAGTCCATCCTCGGCAGCCCCGACCTTGCCTGCGACGCGGTGCAGGCGGCGCTCCTCACCCTGTGGCGCCGCAACGACGCTCCTCCGCAGCCGCGCGGATGGCTGGTGCGCGCAGTCGTGCACCATGCGCTGCATCTCCTGCGCCACGAGCGTCGGCGTCGTGGCCACGAGCAAGCCTCGATGGCCGAGCGCGCCGAGGCTTGCCCGGTGTGCGACCCGGCCTTCGAAGTGGAGGCGCGCGGCGAAGAGGCTTGGCTGCGCGCGCGCATCGAAGCCCTGCCCGACGACTTGCGCGAGACCTGCCGTCTGCGTGGCGAAGAGCTCGACTACGAGGACATCGCCGCCCGCCTGCACGTGCCGGTGGGCACCGTGCGTTCGCGCCTGCATCGCGCGCGGGCCGTGCTGGCCGAGGAGCTGCAGCAGCGCGTCAGTTGATCTCGCCGCCCAGGCACCTGGCGCGCCGCGCGGCAGTCACGAGTTGCGCCGGCGATTTTCGCGAACTTCGGCACGGGCGCGGGGAATCACTGGTCCCGCCATTGCGCATGGCGGGCCTCTCGAGGAAGTGCTCCCGCCTGCCGCCCTAGACGGCAGGCGGGGGTCTCGGTGGAGGCGTCCACGCGCCCGGAACGCGCGCTGGAGCGCCGCGCCGCCGCAACTTCGCGGCCTCGCCAAACCAATTCAAGAACCACGCGCCTTGCGCCTCTCCTCCATGAGCCACAACCGCCTCTTCCCCGCATCCCTGCGCCACGCCATCGTGGGCTACTCCTGCGCCGCTGTAGTGCAGATCGGCCTAGGTTCCATCGCTTGGGCGGGCGATCCCCAGCGTCTCGACATCATCTTCGTCGCCGACCCGGTGCTCGACCAGGTCTACGAGCTGCGCGACTGGAACCTCAACGGCGATTGGAACAGCGCCGTCCCCGACTGCGAAGTGCTGTACTCCGCTGCTGGTGGTTCGGTCGCCTTGGTGGAGCCGGTGGTCGTCACGACCGATCCCGATGATGCCGCGTATGTGGGCGACACCGCCTTGGACCACATCGCGTACCTCAACGATCTCGATGGCGATGGGTTCCTGAATGGTCCCGGCGAAGCGCTTGTCTATTTTGATGGAGCGGCGGGCGGCAATGCCTCGGGCCTCAGGCTCGCGCGAGTGACCGGCTTGGACCTCGCGTTCCTCGGATTCGTGTGGGCGTCCAGCACACGCGACGCCGCCGGTGAAGGCCTCGAGGGTGTCGTGTTGCTGCGCGATCTCAACGCAGACGGCGACGCCAACGATGCCGGCGAAGCGCGCGCGTTCCACCAGCGCCCGCCCGCGCCGTTGGGCACGCATGCCACCTCGACGGTGTGTTTGGGCGTCGACAACAAGGTCTACTTCGTTGACAACGGCACGACGCCGGCGCGGGGCGTATGGCGCCTCGTCGACCAGAACGGCGATGGCGACGCCGACGATGCGGGCGAGGCGTTGCTGTTCTGGTCCCCGCCGACCAGTACCGCCAGCGCGGATTGGACCGGATTGGATCAGGACGAGAGCGGAGCGTTCTACTTGGCCGATCGCGCGGGACGCCAAGTGTGGCGCGCGCGCGACGACAACGGCAATGGCGTGATCGATGGCCTCGAGGCGGGCCTCTTCTGGACGCTCGATGCTGGCCGCGAGTTCAGCGACATCGCCGTGTCCAAAGCGGGTGCCGTCTACATCCCCGACAATCGCGCCCACGACGTCATCACCCAAGGTCTCGATCTCGACGGCAGCGGCGGCGTCGATTCGAACGAGCAGCGCAACGGCTACGACGATCTGGTGTCTCCCACGAACATCGACGAGGCAGCGGGCGTCGCCATGGACTTCCACGGTCACGAGGAAGTCGGCACGCCGTATTGCGACGGCACGAGCGGCTTGTGCCCCTGCGGCAACAACGGGGCTCCTGGTCGCGGCTGCATCAACTCGACCGGTGCGGGGGCGGGCCTCGAGGGCGCTGAGACGGATGGCATCACCAACGACGATCTCGAACTGACCGTCTACAACACACGTCCGGGCGCGAGCGTGCTGCTCTTCCACGGCTCCGCCACGGTGGCAGGAGGCTCGGGCCTCGTCTTTGGCGACGGGTTGCGCTGCGTCGGTGGATCCGTGGTGCGCATGGGGGTCCAGTTCTCGAATGCCACGGGTTCCGTGACCTTCGGGCCAGGATTGGCTGCGCAATACGGCTGGTCCGTCGGCCAAACCGTCTACTTCCAAGGCTGGTATCGCAATGTACTCGGGCCGTGCGGTTCGGGCTTCAACCTCACGAACGGCCTGCAGGTGACCTTCACCCAGTGACTGCCGAGAGGTCCGCGCAGGACGATCCGCAGCGAGGGCCGGGTCGGCGCCGATCACATCGAACGCAAGAAAGGGCGCAGTCGTCCCCTCGGTGGGAGGCTGCGCCCGCTTCATCCAGGTCAGGCGTCGCGCGCCATGACCTTGAGCACGCGGCCCACCTCGTCGAGCATGCCGCGCAACGCGTCGTAGTCCTCGTGGCGCATGCGCACCCAGGCGTTGGCCATGTAGCCGGCCTCCACGCCTTGCGTGCGGGTGCCGGCGGGCGGCAGGTGGGCGTCGATGACATGCGGGCCGAAGCGCTGCTGCAGTTGCTCGACGCCTTCGTAGCGCTCGATCACGCCGTCTTGCGTGGGGCGCAGAGCGACCAAGCCCGCGGCGTAGCGTCGCGAGGGGCGCGAGTGCACGCGACCGAGCACGATGGCCTCGGCCCAGGCCTTGTAGATGTCGAACTCGTTGGCGGCGGCGTACAGGTCCCACGTGCGCACGCCGGGCGGGCGGCAACCGATCTCGCTGAACTTCAGGCCCTTCTCGCCGAAGAACCACTCCATGTGGGTGGCGGAGGTGCCGATCCCGAGCGCCTGCACCGCCTTCGCGCCCATCTGCTTGAGCTCGTCGTAGCTGGCGTCGCCGCTGCGGTTCGACAGCACGATCTGCGGGCTGATCCAGCGCGTGCGCATCGCCTCGAGGACGTTGGGGTAGTAGTGGCAGGCGAAGTCGAGCACGACGGCGCCATCGACGGAGAGCGTGTCGTAGAAGCCCTCGTGGCCTTCGATCCACTCCTCGACGGCGACGCTCGCGCCGCGCGCGACGCCGCACGCTTCGATGGCGCGCGCCAACCCCGCTTCGTCGTCGACGCGCATGGCGCCGGATGCTCCAGCACCCGCGCGCGGCTTGACGCACAACGGATACCCGACCTCGGCCGCGAAGCGGCGCAGGTCCTCGGGCGAGGCGGCGGCACTCGAGCGCGCGCACGGCACGCCCGCGGCGCGCAAGGCTTCTTTCATCGCCGGCTTGTCGCGGCACAGCCAAGCGGTCTTGGTCGTGGTGCCTGCGACGCCAAGGGCCTCGCGCACCTTGGCCGCCGGCTCGACATGGGCTTCGACCACGGCTTCGAGGCGGTCGATGCGCGCGAGGCGTCCGACGCGTTGGCAGGCGTCGTGCAAGGCTTGGATGTTGGTGACGCTGTCGATGCGCTCGTAGTGCGTCAAGTGGCGCTTGAGCTCGGGGTCGAGGCCCTCGAGCGGCCGTTCGCCGATGCCGGTGACACGCGCGCCGACCTCGGACAGCGCGCGCACGAACTCGCGCTGGTTGCGCGGGAAGGCGGGTTCGACGAAGACGACGTGCACGGAACGCAGTCTAGCGCCGCAGCGCGTGGAGCGAGCGGTAGAGCTCGATGTACTCGTCGATGCGCGTCTCCCACGACCAATCCAGCGCCATGCCCTGGGCTTGCAGGCGGCGCCACGAGTCTTGGTCGCGCCAGGTGGCGAACACGCGCTCCAAGGCGGAATGGAAGCTCTGGGCGTCGAAGCGCTCGAACACGAAGCCCGTGCCCGTGCGCGCCGCCGGGTCCCAGTCCTGCACGGTGTCGGCGAGCCCGCCCGTGCGCCGCACCAGCGGCACGGTGCCGGCGCGCTGGCTGTACATCTGGTTCAGGCCGCACGGCTCGTAGCGGCTCGGCATCAAGAAGACGTCCGAGCCGGCTTCGATCCAATGCGACAGTTCTTCGTCGTAGCTTTGGAGGTAGGCGACCTTGCCGGGGAAGGTCTGCGCCAACCAGCCGAAGAAACGCTCGTAGCGTTCCTCGCCCGAGCCCAGCACGACGAGGCGCATGTCCTCGCGCCGCAACAGCACGCTGATGGCGTCATGCACCAGCTCGAAGCCCTTCTGCATCGTCAGGCGCGACACGATGCCGAAGACGGGCGCGGTGGTGGTGGGCGGCAAGCCCACGCGCTCGAGCAGCGCCGCTTTCATGCGTCGTTTGCCGTCGAGTTCGCCCAACGCGTAATGATGCGGGATGCGCGGGTCGCTGGACGGATCCCACTCATCGGAGTCGATGCCGTTGACGATGCCCTTCAGGCGATCGGCGCGCGAGCGCAGGATGCCTTGCAGGCCGACGCCGTGCTCGTCGGTTTGAATCTCCTTGGCGTAGGTGGCGCTGACCGTCGAGAGCATGTCGGCCCACAAGAGTCCCGTGACGAGGAAGCCGACGCGGCCTTCCTGCAGGTGGTCTTGGTGCAAGAGATGGCGCTCGTCGCCAAGGCCCAGCTCGTCGATGGCCGTGGCCGGGAACCAGCCTTGGTAGCCGAGGTTGTGGATCGACAGCAAAGACCGCGCGTCCTTGAACAAGCGGTCCCAGGCGTAGTGCGTGCGCAACAAGAGCGGCGCCAGCGCCGCGTGCCAATCGTGCGCGTGCACGACATGCGGAGCCCAACCCGTGTGTTGGCACGACAACAACGCCGCGTGCGTCAACAGGGCGAAGCGCTGACCCTCGTCCGCGTCTTCGGTGTAGAGCGACTCGCGTTCGAAGTACTGCGGCGCGCGCACGAACCACACTGGCGCCTTGGAGCGCGGCGCGTCGGCTTGCCAGATCGAGAACCACTGCTCGCGTCCACCGAGGCGCACCTTCAGATCCTGCAGGCCTTCGACGGGTCGCAGCTTGGCCTTCTGCTTGACGCGTTGGTAGAGCGGCAGGACGAGGCGCACATCGTGTCCCGCGCCGGCGAGGTAGCGGCTCAGCGCGGCGCTCACATCCGCCAAGCCACCCGTCTTGGCGAAGGGCGCGCACTCGGCCGAGATCTGCAGGATGCGTAGGGAGGGCATGCGCGGCGCGTGGGGGGATGCGCCGCGCCGAAGCACGGAGCAAGGAAGTTGTCCGCGGCGAAGTGTAGGATCGGGGCATGAAAAACGTGTTTTTCGTGGCGCCCGTGGCCTTGGAGGCGACCCAGCGCTTCCTGAAGGCCGCCGCGCGCACGCGCGAGCTGCGCTTGTCGATCATCGGCGGCGACGGCCCGGAGCGCCTCGCCCCGGAGATCGCCCGCAAGGTCGCGGCGCACGAACGCGTTGACGACTGCCACGATCCGGCGCAGCTCGAGGCGGCGGTGAAGTCGCTGTGCGCCCGCACCGGCGCCGCTTGCGACGCGTTGCTGGCGATCCTCGAGCCGATCCAGGTGCCCGTCGCGCTCGTGCGCGAGAAGCTCGGCATCCAAGGGATGGGCGTCGAAGCCGCGCTCAACTTCCGCGACAAGTCGCGCATGAAGGATGTGCTGCGCGCCCACGACTTGCCGTGCGCGCGGCATCGCTCGTGCCAGTCCGCCGCCGAAGCGCGCGAGTTCGCCACCGCCCAGGGTTTCCCCTTGGTCGTCAAGCCGCAAGCCGGCGCCGGCGCCAAGCAGACGCACAAGGTCGAGACGCGCGAGCACCTCGAGCAGATCCTGGCGCAGACGCCGATCGCCCCGCGCCAGCCGCTGTACATCGAGGAGTTCGTGCAAGGCGACGAGTTCAGCTTCGACTCGGTCTCGATCGACGGCCGGCATGTGTTCCACTCGGTCAGTCGGTACTTGCCGACGCCCTTGCATGTCTTGACGAACCCGTGGATCCAATGGGTCGTGCACCTGCCGCGCGACATCTCGGGTTCCGAGTACGCCGCCATTCACCATGCCGGACCCAAGGCGCTCGACGCGTTGCGCGTGGGCACGAATCTGACCCACATGGAGTGGTTCCGCCGGCGCGACGGTTCGATCGCCATCAGCGAAGTCGCCGCGCGCCCGCCCGGCGCGCAGTTCACGACCCTCTTGTCGATCGCGCACGGCATCGACTTCTACAAGGGTTGGGTCGAGCTCATGGTCCACGGCCAGTTCGCGCCGCCGTCGCGCGTGCAAGCCGTCGGCTGCGCCTACCTGCGCGGCCAAGGCAGCGGCGTGATCAAGCGCATCGTCGGCATGGACCAGGCCGTGCGCGAAGTGGGCCCGTTGTTGTACGAACGCCACCTGCCCGAGATCGGCGCCACGCCGCGCGACAGCTACGAAGGCGACGGCCACGTCATCCTGCGCGGCCCCGACTCCAAGGCGGTCGAGCAGGCGCTGGCGCGGGTGGTGGAACTCGTGCGCGTCGAGTTGGCCTGAGGCGCGCGGTGAGGGTGGCGCTGGCGCGGGATCGTCCGCCACGCTCGTTTGCGCGCAGCACCTAGACCACGGCACAATCCCGTCCCATGGACATCCTCTTCCTCTCCCCCGGCTATCCGGCCGAGATGCCGCTGTTCGTGCGGGGGCTCGCCGACGTCGGGGCGCGCGTGTGGGGCGTGGGCGACCAGGCCAAGGAGGCGTTGCCGGAGGAGGCGCGCAAGGCGTTGGCGGCGTACCTGCCGGTGAAGGACCTGTGGGACGAGGAGGCGACGATCGCCTCCGTGCTGAACTGGCTCGGCGGGCGCAAGCCGGACAAGGTCGAGTGCTTGTGGGAGCCGGGGATGATCCTGGCGGCCAAGCTGCGCGAGCGGCTCGGCGTCGCGGGCATGACGGTGGCGCAGACGATCCCGTTGCGCGACAAGTCGGTCATGAAGGCGCGCCTCGAGGCGGCGGGCGTGCGCGTGCCGCGGCACGGGCGCGCGACGAACGAGGCGGAGCTGCGCGCGCACGCCGCGCGGATCGGGTTCCCCTTGATCGTCAAGCCGGTCGCGGGCGCGGGCTCGGACGACACCTACGAGGTGCGCGACGACAGGGAGCTCGACGCGGTGCTGGCGAAGACGCGCCACGTGCCCGAGGTGGTCGTCGAGGAGTACATCGAGGGCGAGGAGCACACCTACGACACCGTGTGCGCCGGCGGGGAGGTCCTGTTCGAGAACGTCGGCTGGTACAGGCCCAAGCCCCTGGTCGCCAAGCTCAACCATTGGATCAGCGCGCAGGCGGCGTGCCTGAAGGACATCGACGCCGACGCGCCGAGGAAGGGCCGCGAGCTCGGGCGCAAGGCCATGGCGGCGCTCGGCGTCGTCGACGGGTTCACGCACATGGAGTGGTTCCTCACCGCCAAGGGCGAGGCGGTGTTCGGCGAGATCGGCGGCCGTCCGCCGGGCTCGCGCCTCGTGCACGTGATGAACTACTCGTGCGACGCCGACTTGTTCCGCGCCTGGGCCGAGGCGACGGTGCGCGGTCGGCTGTCGCGGCCCATCGCCAAGAAGTATAACGCCGTGGTCGTGTTCAAGCGCGCGCACGGGCCGGGCGGACGCATCCGCGCGCACGAAGGCCTGGATCGGCTGCTGGCGCGCCATGGCGAGCACGTGGCGACCCTCGAGCTGACGCCGGTGGGCGGCGCGCGCGCCGATTGGAAGAAGTCGCAGGTGGGCGACGGCTGGATCGTGGTGCGCCACCCCGACCTGTCGCGCGCGCTGGAGCTGGCGGACGAGTTCGGCTCCGAGTTGCGCATCGTCGCCGGTTGATGCGATGGCGCGGAAGATCGTCCTGATCGGGCCGCAGCGCCTGCAACCCACCTTGGCGGCGACCGTCGAGTCGCTCGGAGTCGCGGGGCGCATCGCGGCCGTGACCGCCGGTTGGGAGGAGCGCGAGGGCGAGGATCGCGAGCTGCATGAACACCTCGGCGGGCGCACCACGAACCTCGAGGCGTGGACGCGCGTCGAGGATGTGATGTCCGCCGATGGCGAGCTGACGGGCATGATCCGCCAGCGCGCCGATCGCCTGCGCGCGGCGCACGAGCTGTACCGGCTGCGCCTGGCGCACGCCCTCGATGCGGCGCGCGAGTTGCTCAAGCGCGAGCCGCAAGCGGGCTTCGAGGACTTGTTGGAGGCCGAACGCGAGGCGGCCTTGCGCGCAGTGCGCGTGGTCGACGCCTCGCACCTCGAGCGCGTTTCGGCCATCCACGCCGAGTTCGGCGCCGAGGCGCAGCCAGCGCGCAGGACCTCCATCAGGAAGCATCGCGCCGAACTGGAGGCGCAACTGAAGCCGTGCGAGCTCCTGTGCATCGCGGGCGGACACGTGGTGGTGTTGTTGCATCGCCTGGCGCTGCTCGACGTGCTCGGCTTGTGGGGCGAGCGCCGGCCGATCGTGGCCTGGTCGGCGGGGGCCATGGCGCTCGCCGAACGCGTGGTCTTGTTCCACGACGATCCGCCGCAGGGCGCCGGCAACGCCGAGGTCTACGAGCCCGGCTTGGCGGCCTACTCGGGCCTCGTGCCCTTGCCGCACGCGCGGCGGCGCCTGCGGTTGCACGATGGCGTGCGCGTGGGCTTGATGGCTCGGCGCTTCGCGCCCGACCGCTGCGTGGCGCTCGACGCGCTGACGCGCGTCGAGTGGGATGGTTCCGCGTGGCGCGGCGAAGCCGGCACGCAGCAGCTCGACCGTCAAGGACACTTGACGGAGGTGCGCTCGTGAGCGGCTTCGTGGCCGAGCTCGAGCAGGAGGCCCGTCGCGGCCACCACGCGCTGGAGGCGTTCCTGCGCGGGCGCCGGTTCCCGGTGGTCGACGGCCGCAGCGTGACCTTCGTGTGGCGCGGCGAGGCCGACGAGGTCTTGCTGCGGCACTGGATCCACGGCTTGCCGGGCGGGTTGCCGTTCCACCGCGTGCCGGGCGCCGGATTGTGGTTCCTCGCCATCGACGTGCCGGAGGGTTCGCGCGTCGAGTACAAGATCGAGGTGGCGCGCTGGGGCGAGCGGCGCTTGATGGCGGATCCGCTCAACGAGCACCACGCCGCCGATCCCTACGGCGCGAATTCGGTGGTGCACGCGCAAGGCTACGCGCCACCGGAGTGGATCGCGCACGACGCCGAGGCCCGTGCGGGCGAGCTGCGCGAGCATGCGGTGCGCTCGCAGGCCTACGGGGGCGAGCGCCGCGTGCAGGTGTACCTGCCGGCGCGGTTCCGCACGACGCGGCGCTATCCGTTGCTCGTCGTGCACGACGGCGAGGACTACCTGCGCTTCGCTGCGTTGAAGACGGTGCTCGACAACCTGATCCACCGCCTCGAGCTGCCGTCCATGGTCGTGGCGCTGACCCAGTCGCCCAATCGCCTCGAGGAGTACGCCGACGATCCGCGCCAGGCGCGCTTCCTCGTCGACGAGCTCGTCCCCGAGCTCGAACGCGCCTACCCGCTGGTGCAGAAGCCCGCCGCGCGCGGCATGATGGGCGCGTCCTTCGGGGCGGTGGCGTCCTTGTCCGCCGCTTGGCGCCACCAGGGCGTGTTCGGGAATCTCTTGCTGCAGTCGGGCTCGTTCGTGTTCACCGACATCGGCCAGCACGACCGCGGGCCGCTGTTCGATCCCGTGGTGCGTTTCGTCAACGCCTTCCGTCGCAACCCGGGTCGGCCCGCCGAGCACATCTACCTCTCGTGCGGCGTGTACGAGTCGCTGATCTACTACAACCGCTCGTTGATGCCGCTGCTCTCGAAGTCGGGCATGACCGTGCGCTTCAGCGAGAGCCACGACGGCCACAACTGGGAGAACTGGCGCGATCGCTTGCGCGAGGGCCTGTCGTGGCTGTTCCCCGGTCCGTTGTGGATGGTGTACGAATGACGCGCGAGGTCCGTCCATGAGCCGCGTCCGTCGCGGCGAGGTCGAGCCGCGCATCCTCGACGGACGCGGCTTCGCCTTGGCCGACCACGATCCCGCCGCGCGCCTCGCCGACGCCGAGGAACGCCTCGAGAAGGGTGTCGCGCGCCTCGCGAAGTTGCAGTCGCGCTTGTGGGCGCAGGATCGCTGGTCGGTGCTGCTCGTGTTCCAGGGCATGGACGCCTCCGGCAAGGACGGCGTCATCAAGCATGTCTTCCGTGGCGTCGATCCGCTGGGTTGCGAGGTGACGGCCTTCAAGGCGCCGCACGCCGAGGAGCTCGACCACACATGGTTGTGGCGCGTCGTGAAGCGCCTGCCCGAGCGTGGCCGCATCGGCGTGTGGAACCGCAGCCACTACGAGGAGGTCGTGGCGGTGCGCGCCAACCCGCGGCTCCTCGCGGGGCAGAAGCTGCCGGCCGAGGTGGTCGGGCCGCGCCTGTGGGACGAGCGCCTAGAGGACATCGTCGCCTTCGAGCGGCACTTGGCGCGCAACGGCGTGCTCGTCGCTAAGTTCATGCTGCACGTGTCCAAGGACGAGCAGCGGCGCCGCCTGCTGGAGCGCATCGAGGATCCGGCCAAGAACTGGAAGTTCTCGCTCTCCGACCTCGACGACCGCGCGGCGTGGGACGCGCACCACGCGGCCTACGAGCAGGCGATCCGCGCCACGGCGGCGGCGCACGCGCCGTGGTGGGTGGTGCCCGCCGACGACAAGCCTTCGGCGCGCGCCTTGGTGGTCGAGGCGGTGGTCGAGCTGCTCGAGGGCCTCGACCTGGCCCTGCCCGCGGCCGGGGGCGCCAAGCGCGCCGAGCTCGAGGAAGGCCGCCGGCGGCTCGGCGCCGAGGGTTGAGCCGGACCAGCGCCCCGCCGCGCTAGACTGTGCGCGGCGCGCGCGCCCCGCGCCCGCCGCAAGAGACCACATGGCCGAGACCACCCGCCGCATCGGACTGTCGCTGGGCGCCGACTTGTGCTGGCCCAAGTGCTACGAGGACATCCTGGCGCGCCTCGATCTGCGCTTGAAGCTCGGCAAGGAGACGGTGCGCTTCGCCTGCGAGCGCGTGCGCATCGAGCCCTACGACTTGTCCGAGCCGTGCGGGTGGGACCTCGTCGTCGACCGGTTGACGCACTGGTACCCCTTGCGCCGCGAGTGGATCAAGAAGGCGATCCTGCTCGATGGGTTGTACGTGTTCAACAACCCCTGGGCCGTGCAGTCGATGGAGAAGCACACGACCTACGCGGCCTTGATGCGCCTCGGCATCCCGATTCCGCGCACGCTGATGCTTCCGCCGCGCGAGTACGACGACAAGCCCGACCTCAAGGTCACGCTGCAGCGCTACGCGAACCTCTTCGATCTCAAGGCGTTGGGCGAAGAAGTCGGCTACCCGAGCTTCGTCAAGCCCTACGACGGCGGGGGTTGGCAGGGCGTCGTCAAGGTCGACGACGCCAACGAGCTCAAGAAGGCCTACGACGCCTCGGGCAAGTCGATCCTGCACCTGCAGGCGGGCGTGGTGCCGTACGAGCGCTTCGTGCGCTGCATCGGCTTCGGCGCGCAAACGCGCGCGATCCTGTACGACCCTTCGCAGCCCCTGCACGGCCGGTACACGAACGAGAAGGACTTCATCTCGGCCGAGGATCAGCGGCTCCTCGAGGACATCACGCTGACGATCAACGCGTTCTTCGGCTGGGACTTCAACAGCTGCGAGGCGTTGTTGAAGGACGGCACTTGGTGGCCGATCGACTTCGCCAACCCCTGCCCGGACAGCCAAGTCACCTCGCTGCACGCGCACTTTCCGTGGCTCGTGAAGAGCTACCTGCGCTGGAGCCTCTACTGCGCCGCGACCAAGCGCCCGATGCGGGCCTTGCCGGCGTGGGACGAGTGGTTCGCGTTGGCCGAGGAGGGCGGCGAGTGGAAGCAGCGCGTGGCGCGGTACGGCAAGAAGGCGCGCGCGCACTTCGCCGAGGACGAGTTCCGTTCGTTCTGCGACACCCACCTCGCGCACCTCGACGAAGTGGCCAACGACTACTTCGGCACGCCCGCCGCTCGCGAGGCCGTGCGGATCAAGGTCGCCGCCTTGTACCCCGCCCACGAGGTCGAGCCGTTCACGCAGCACTTCTGGCAGGCGATCCAAGGCTGGCGCGAGGCCGACAAGGCCGAGCGCGCCGCGGCTGCGGTCGCGCCGAAGAAGCCCGCCAAGGCCGCCGCCAAGAAGACTTGACGCACGCCTGCGGCTCGGCGCGCGCCGCGCCAACGGCTCGACCCACGCACCCGACATGACGAAGGACCACTCGAGTTGGCGCAGCGAGCGCCTGGACGACGCCGAGGTGCGCTTGACGCGCTGGGGCGTCGTGGGGACCCCCGTGCTGCTCTTCCCGACCGCCGCCGGCGACTCGGAGGAGTGCGAGCGCATGAAGATGGTCGACGCGCTCTCGCCGCTCATGTCGGAAGGGCGCATCAAGTTGTACTCGGTCGACTCGGTCGCGGGCCGCTCGTGGCTCGACAAGGAGACGCCCAAGCACCAGGCGGCGCGCATGCAGAACCGCTTCGACGCGTTCGTGGTGCACGAGGTCCTGCCGGCGATCCGCGTCGACTGCCGCACGAGCGACCTCGACATCCTCGTCGCCGGCGCCTCGATCGGCGCGTACAACGCCCTGGCCTCGATCTGCCGCCACCCGGACCTGTACGCGGCCGCCATCTGCTTGTCGGGCACCTACGACCTGCAGAAGAAGTTCATGGACGGCGAGGGGACGCACGACTCGTACATCAGCTCGCCGCTGCACTTCCTGCCGCACATGCAGGAGGGCGAGCATCTGGCGCGGTTGCGCGAGCGGTTCATCCTGCTGGCGCACGGCAAGGGCCGCTGGGAGAGCCCGGAGGAATCGAGGCGCGTGGCCGACGCGCTGGGCGCGCGCGGCGTGCCCAACCGGGTCGACGAGTGGGGCACCGAGTGGGACCACGATTGGCCGACGTGGCGCAAGATGCTGCCGCAGTACCTCGGCGAGTTCATCGAGAAGCTCGCCGAGCGGCGCAAGCTGGCCCCGCAGGCCGCCACGAGCGTGGCCAGCGGCGCCGCCTCGAAGGGCAATCCAGCCGCGGCGTCTGGCGCGGCGACCACCCCCAAGTCGCCCCAGCCTGGCGCGGGCATCGCCGGCCAGGACGAGCAAGGGATGGCCAAGTCCGCTGCCAAGTCCAGGTCTGCCAAGAAGTCGCGCTGACGCGCCTCGGCCCCGGAATCGCCCGAGAACGAAAGCAGCCCCGACCTTGCGAGCGGGGCTGTGGCTCGATGGGAACTTCGCGGACAAAGGATCTTGCCACTGAGAAAGTACCCCGAGGGGAACGGAGTGCAGCCTCCTTCGAATAGAAAGTTCGTAAAAGACGACGCGGCCAAGGGGGGGCGCTTAAGGGAATATCAGCCGGGGTCGGTGGCGGGTGGGCGTGGTTTTCAGGGAGGAGCATGGTGCAAGCGTATGTGATGAAGAGACTTAAGGCCGTGCTTAGGGGGCCTGTGCCGCGCTGGTTGCGTCCGTCCGCAGGTCTCGTGACCTGCCTGTTCGTCGCTTGCGTCGCGGGACCGGCGAGCTCCGTCGCCGACGAGGCAGCGCGCCCGCCGAACGTCCTTTTGGTGTGCGCCGACGACCTGGGCCTTGGGGAGCTCGGCTGCCAAGGGCAGACGCGCATCGCCACGCCGCACATCGACGCCCTCGCCGCGCGCGGACGCAGGTACGCGCAGGCCTACAGCGGCGCGCCGGTGTGCGCGCCTTCGCGTTGCATGCTCCTCACGGGGCGCTCCAGCGCGATGGCGCAGGTGCGCGACAACCGCGAGCTCCCGGGCGAGGGACAGCAGCCGCTCGTCGCGGGCACGCCCAACTTGGCGCGCGCCTTGCGGGCGCAGGGCTATGCCACGGCGCTCGTCGGCAAGTGGGGACTCGGTCCCGTCGGATCCAGCGGCGACCCGCGCGCGCAGGGCTTCGAGCGCTTCTTCGGCTACGCCTGCCAGCGCCATGCGCACGACCACACGCCGGCATGGTTGTGGGAGGACGAGCGCAGGGTCGAGCTCGCGCCCGGAACGTACGCGCCCGACCTGTTCCTCTCCCGCGCGCTCGACTTCGTGCGCACGCGCGGCGACGAGCGGCCGTTCTTCCTCATGTACGCCACGACCATCCCGCACATGGCGCTCGAGGTGCCGGAGGATTCGCTGACCGAGTACCGCGGCCGCTTCGAGGAGACACCGTACGCCGGCGGCAAGGGCTACACCCCGCATCCGACGCCGCGCGCGGCCTACGCGGCGATGATCACGCGCTTCGACCGCGACCTCGGCGCGTTGCTGGCCGAACTCGAGCGACGCGGGGAGCTCGGGCGCACCATCGTCCTCGTGACGAGCGACAACGGCGCGACCCACGACGTGGGCGGCGCCGACACCGCGTACTTCGACTCGACCGGCGGACTGCGCGGCAGGAAGGGCAGCCTGCACGAGGGCGGCTTGCGCGTGCCGCTGGTCGTGGCCGGACCGCGCGTCGCGCCGGGCGTGTCGCAACGCGTCGTCGTGGGATGGGACATCCCCAACACGATCCTGGAGCTGTGCGGCGCTTCGCCGCTGGCGGGCGAAGGCCTCTCGCACGCCGTGGAGCTCGCCGGCGGATCCCAGGCGCCACGCGGGCCGATCGCGTGGGAGTTCCCCGGCTACGGCGGACAGCGCGCGGCGCGCATCGGCGATTGGAAGGTGGTCCAGCGGGGGCTCGCGCAGCGGAGGGATGCGCCGATCGAGGTGTACGACCTGGGGCGGGATCCGGGGGAGACGCGGGATTTGGCGGGAGAGCGGGGGGATGTGGTGGAAGTGGCGAAGGGGTTGTGGACCGCGACCACGCCAAGCAACGTCGACGGCGGCTCGCGGTGAACGTGACGCACGCTGCGCGCCAGCCCGAGCGCGCCGCGCAGCGTTCACGGCCGCGCATGCAAGACCGCGACACCATCCAAGGGGTGATGCCGCGGTGCATGCAGGTGCTGGTCGCGCGACGCGTCGAGTCCAGCACTACTGGCAAGGCTGCAGGCGCACGCCATCGGTGAGGTTGAAGTCCGCCCCGGGAATGGAAGCCTGCCGGTACCAGGCTTGGAAGTACCGCGGCGAGCCAGCGTTGATCTGCTGCAGCAGCGGATCGCCGGCGAGCAAGGCCACGTCGACCTGTCCCGACTGCGTGTTGGCGACGCCGAGTCGCACGATCGTGCCACCGACACAACGCACGCCATTGCCGAAGGGCGCTTGCGCCTGCGTGGTTCCGGCGTAGACGAGGCATGGGACGTTCGGCGGCAGGGCGTACGCGGTCACGAGCGCACCACCGAGGATCGGCCTGGCCGCGATGCGCGCCTGGGTGGTGGTGCAGTATTTTTGGGCCACGGGCACCGCCGCGGCCTACGACATGATGTAGGAGTGCGCTTCGTTGGTGTTGAAGTTCCAGTACGTGATCACCTGCACTCCGAGCGAGGGAGGCAGCTGCTGCGTGGCGAGGTTCTTGGCCTGCTGCAGGGCTGCTGCGGGAAAGGTCTCCGAACTGCAGGGGATCCCCCCGCGTAGCGCCACGATGTAAGCGGAGGCGGTTCCCGGGTTGCAGGACGTGAGCACGCCAGTGACCCCACAGCACCAGCTGGATTGGGCTCGCGTGGGCATGTCGAGCTCGACCATGGCCTGCGCGACCGCGATGTTGTCCGACGCGGGCAAGCCGCCCGGGTGGAGGGTCGCCAGGGACTGGGTCACATGGTTGGCGAAGATGGTTGCGTAGTCGGGCTGTGAGCCTTGGCGGGCCTGCGCGTGCGTGGCGACGAGCGCGCAGATGCAAGCCAACGACTTGGCGAGATTGAGGAGATGTTGCATGGGTGTGTTGCGCGGGTTTGGAGCCGGGCGGTGGTGCCTCGGCGGTGATGCAAGCGCGTGGGGGAGGTGGATCTCGCGCGGGAAACGCGAATTCCGATGCTGGTCCCTGTCGCTGTGCGCGATTTCCTCGAGCCTAGGGCCGATTTGTCGAAGAAATCGGGCCCAAACGCCACGCGCGGAGCGCGACGCGCGTCCTATTTCCAATAGGGTGCGCGCACTCGAGTGCTCCTAGGCTCGCAGCATCGGCTCGCTGGACCCTCCGTGCGGCTCCATGGACGCCCTGGAGGCGCTTTCCTGCAACGCGAGCTGCGACAGGTCTCGAGAGTCGTGGCGTCGCGCCTGCGCGGTCGCTTGGGAGCTTCGCGCGTCGTCGACCCGTCGCTTCGCGCCACGCGGGCTCCGCCGGCGCGGGACAACCCGCGGCGCCTGGTCGACGGTGGACTCGGCCATCACCCGTGGGATCGCGCCAAGCGCGCCTCGCCACGGACGTTGGCATCCATCTCCTTGGCCGTGCTTGGCCGTTTCCAGCCCTCGGCTTGGTGCGACCCTGAATGAGGCTGGACGCGCGGGTGGGCTCTTGCGTGGCGGCTGGTGGCGATATTCCCGTCGTCAACTGCTCGCGCAGCGCACAACGAACGGGACCAGCATCGGAGACAAGCAACCGGGACCCGGCCCATAAAGACCGAGTCCCGTTCATCCTCTAACGCTCGCGCCACCCTCGCCGTGGCACTCTCCCCTTCATTTCGCGCCGCGAGCAACGAGCCCCGCGCACAACGAAGGGGACCAGCATCGGATCAGTACGCCGGGATCCAATGCACCACCAACCCGTTCGTCAGATTGAAGGTGCTCGGCGTGCAGAACGCCGACGCGTTGCGGTACCAGACCTGGTACGTGCGCGTCGTCGGGCCGGTCAGGCCGCCGCGGGTCGACAGGGAGGCGGTGCCGGCCGGCGGGCAGAGCAGGTTGCCGCCGCTCGAGGTGCCGGTGCCGAGGCGCACGATGGAGCCGTTGGCGCAGCGCAGGCCGTCGCCGAACACGGTGCCGTACGAGGTGATGCCGCCGCTGGTGAGCTGCGCCACGTTCGTGCCTTGGAACACGAGGCAGCTGGTCGTCGGGGGCAGGCCGCCCACGATGAAGACCAGGGTGTCGTTGCCGGCTCCGAGCGCGGCGTTGCCGAAGGGCGTCAGCGTGGCGCCCGAGGTGGCGGAGTTGGGGCAGCCGGCGTCGGGCGTCGAGCTGCCGGTGCCGGCGCTGCCGCAGGGGCAGGCGGTCGTGCTCGACGAACCCTGGTTGCACTTCACCTCGATCATCGGGTACGCGTTCCACGAGGTCAGCGCGGCGAGGACATCGCGGCCGGTCGTGGCGGCTTGCGTCCAGCTCGCGCACGCCTCGCGCTTGGCCCCGCCCGAGGAGTACTTGGTGGCGACTCGCATGGCCGATTTGGCGTTGGTCGAGAAAACAGCCAGGGACGAAGTCCAGTACGCGTAGGCCGAGCCCGCATCCGCGTGATCGACCGTCATCAGCTTGTACGCCTGCTGGACCCAGGTCTGTCCATCGGGGCGGCGGCCGACCCAGTTGAGGACGGTCGTCGAATCGTCGCAGTCGAGCGTCAAGTCCTCGACGAAGTTGGTGGGCTGGCTCGGCGTGCTGGTGCGGGTCGCGCTCGAGTTCGCCTCGTTCATGTACTCGTCGAGGACGGCGGTGATGGCCCAGTTGAAGCTCGCGCCGACGTTGATGCGCGACGGATAGCCGATGACGAAGCCGCGTTCGGGGCTCGTGGCGGCGTAGTGGCCCAGGTTGCCGATCGAAGTGCGTGCCCCAGCGGCGCGCTCCCACGTCAAGGCCAACTGCGGCTGGACGCGGACCTGGGCCCCGTTCCAGCTGATGGAGGCGAAGCCCACGCCGTGATCGCCGCGGCTCCAGGACAGTCCCCAGCGAGTGGTGCCGTTCGAGTTGCTCACGCTCGGGTGCTCCCTGAGTTCGTCGCCGGAGTCCACGAAGAATTGCTCGGTGGCGGGCGAGCCGGTGTGCTGCAAGAGCCTGGCCCTGATCGCGTGCCGGGGAGAGAACTCGGTCCGCTCTTCCTTCCACGTCACGCAGAAGTACGAGACTTCGCCCGGCGCACCTTGGTACGGGTCGCCGCCGATGTCGGGCGACTTGGCGGCGTTTACCGCGGGGGCGGCAACGTAGAACCACGGCTGCCAACCGGTGCCCACATCCCACACGCGCCCCAAGACGTCCGGGTGGCCAAGGTCGTTCACGTGGCTGGCCTCGGCCACGATCATGTACAGGTGTTCGGTGCGTTGGTAGGCGACGCGCGGGGCGCGCCAGCTGAACGCCGTGCCGACTTGCGCGTAGCCCACCTCCTGCAGGGTGCCGTTGGGCAGGCGGCGCCGCGCGTACACATCGCTGTCGGTGGCGCTGAAGACCTCCTCGTACACGTGCAGCCACGAGTCGCCCTCCGGATCGTAGGCCACATCGGCGTCCAGGTTGTCGAAGCTCGTGTCGTCGACCGCGTAGGTCGCCAAGACCGGGTCGACGACCAGCGGGAAGCCCGCCGCGGCGATCAAGTCGGCCGGCACGACGATGACGAGTTCGTCGCCGTCCATGCTGGCCGCGAGCGGCTTCTTCGAGCCGTCGGCGAGGCGCAGGAAGGCCTTGCCACAGCGCACGCCCTCGCCCTTGGCGTTGGCGAACAACCAACCGTCCGGCGTGGCGACGGCCGCCAGATCGCCAGAGAAGGCCACCTTGAGCGTCAAATCTCCTTGACGCGGCAGGGACTCGACCACGAAGGTCTGCTCGACCTCGCGCAGGCGCAACTCCCAGACCTCGTCGACGAGGCCGCGCTCCAGCGCCACGGCGTCGCCTTGGCGCGCGTGGCCGAAGGCGCCCACGGCGAGCTCCTCGCCGCCGATCTCGGCCGCAACGAGGCGCGCCGACAACGGCCAGTTGCGCGGCTCGTCGCTGCCGAGGAAGGGGACGAAGGTCGCGCCGGTGGCGTCGAACGAGGCCTTGTAGTCGGCCCCGCGCACCCACAAGGCTCCGTCTTCCCCGGTCCAGCGCAGGCTGTCCAGCGGATTGGACAGGGTCGCGTCCGCGGCCTCGCGCGGCGCGTGCGCGGCCTGCGGGTGCAGCGCGCGGGACAAGGCCTCGGGAGCCACGTGCGCGCGCGGCGTCAGGGGGCCGTCTCGCAGCACGATCGGCGGCGTGGAGTTGGGCCTGCCCTCGGCGTGCACCTCGTGGACGAGCGTTTGCCCATCGGCGGCGAGGCGCGTGGTTTCGATGGGGGCGGCGCGTTGGGCTTGCGCCCAAGCGGAGGAGGTGCAGGCGACGAGCGCCAGGAGGGTCGTGGGGTGGAGGCGCATGGCAGTGCTCGCTGTCTTGGGCTGGCTGGCCGTTGGAAGGGCTTTGGGCGGTGCTTTGGGCGGGAGCGGATGCGGGCGGTGGGTGCCGCCTGCACACGGACACGGAAGTGGGGAAAGGCGACCGTCACGAAATTGGCAGCTTGTTCCTAAGTGGTTGCGAAAAAACGACTTGAATGATACGGCTGCTTTTGGCGGGGGGGGGCTGCCTAGGCCTGGCGGGTTATAGGATCGTGCAATTGGGTGCGACTGGCCCTCGCCGACTCCCGACGCCCCCGTCGCTCCTGCGCAGGGGGGGGGAGGAGGCACGGCGGAAGCGCGCTGCGCGCCCACGGCAGCCTGGTGCCTGGTGCAGGCCCTCGTCGGCGCGATCCGCGCCTCGAGCGGCTCCGGCCGAGCGCCCAACCAGTATCCTCGCTCGCATGTCGGATTGGGACTACACGCCGCCTCCGCCCTCGAGCCTCGGCGACCACGCCGTGGCCTTGGAGGGCACGCACCTCGCCGGCCGGCGCGTCGCGCTGCTCTTGTCGGGCGGCATCGCGTGCATCAAGGCGCCGAGCCTGGCGCGCGCCTTGCGACGCCAGGGCGCCGAGGTGACGGCCTTCGTCTCCGAGGAGGCCCTGCGCTACACGACGCTCGACGCCTTGGAGTGGTGCACCGAGCGCAGGGTCGTCGACCGCCTGTCGGCCCAGGCCGAGCACCTGTCGGACTCCGCGCCCTTCGACGCCTACCTCGTGGCGCCGGCGACCTACAACACGATCAACAAGCTGCGCCATGGCATCGCCGACGGCGTCGTCACCAGCGTGCTGTCCTCCGCGCTCGGGCGCATGGAGCGCGGCCAATGCGCCGTGCTCGTCGCGCCGACCATGCACGGCACGATGCACACGGCGATCCTGTCGGAGTCGCTGCGCTGGCTGGCCGACCACGGCGTGCGCGTCGTGCCGCCGCGCATGGAGCACGGCAAGCACAACCTGCCGGACGAGGACGTGCTGGTGGCGGAAGTGTGCCGCGCGACGTCGCGCTCGCGCCTGAAGGGCGTCCCGATCCTCGTCACCGGCGGCCCGACGCCCGTGCCCATCGACAACGTGCGGCGCATCGTGACGCGCTTCACCGGGCAGTTGGGCTTCGAGATCGCGCGCGAGCTGCACCTGCGCGGCGCCGCGGCGCACCTCGTCATGGGCGGCGCCGGCCTCAAGCCGCCCGCGTGGTTGCCGCACTCGATCGCGCCGACCTACGACGACTACCGCGCGGGGGTCCTCGCGCACCTCGCCGCCCATCCGACGCGCTGCGGGATCTTCTCCGCCGCCGTCGCCGACTACCGCCCGGAGACGGTCCACCCCGGCAAGATCCCCTCGGGCGGCGCGCTCAAGGAGATCAAGCTCGTCACCACCGCCAAGGTCGTCGACGAGGTCCGCATGGCCCACCCCGCCCTGCACATGGTGACCTTCAAGTACATGGAGGGCATCGCGCACGACGCCTTGATCGAGCTGGCGCGCGAGCGCCTGCGCCGCGGCGACAAGCTCGTCGTCGCCAACCGCGGCGAGGACGTCGGCCCCGCCGGCGAGCAGGTGGCCCACCTCGTCGCCGCCGACCAGCCGCCGCAACGCGTGGCGGGCAAGCGCGCGATCGCCTGCGCGCTGGCGGATCGGCTCGAGGAGACGTTGGGCGCGGGGT